>JAGVIF010000051.1 GCA_020056205.1 Lentisphaeria bacterium
ATGGATTGTCTTCTAAAAAGCAAATAACCTTCCCTGCCGTTACTTGCTCTTACATCCATATCATTGTAAACATTAACCGCTTTTTCATATTGTCCTTTGTCGTGTTCAATAATCCCTTTTTGAACTTCAGAATTCAAATCTTTATTGAATAAGCCTAATCTATATGATAATTCGTTCAAGTAGCGGTCTGGAATTGATTTTGGATTTGAAAACATTTTAACGACGTTAATATATTTTAACGCATGGTCGAATTCACCTTGTGAAACGAGAATAAAAATTTTTGTTGCCGGAATTAGTTGATTCCCAACAGACATTTCCATAATTGCTCTCCAATAATCAGAATTTTTGCTGGTTAAATTTGCAACATCTTGATGTTCTTTAAAATTTGTTTTAGATACTAAATTCCCAAAGTTTTTAACTCCTACAAATTTATTGTCAACAGCAATTTCATAAGAGCTTAAAACAGAAAGAATTTCGATTGCATAATTTTTATTCAATTCGTATTTTTTCTTCAAATCAGCATTTTTATATTCTTGATTTATTTTATCGTTAGCTGGCAAAGCAACAGGCAATTCGGGTTCTTTTTGAGCGAACGAACTAAAACTTGTTACCAATGTAATTAGAATGCAAAAAATAGTTTTTTGTTTCATTTTTTATGCCTGCTTATTTTCGATGATTTGCCCGTGCTGGAGGTCTTCGGAATAGAGAATTTCGCAATTGTTTTCGAGGGCGGTGGCGATGAGCATGCTATCCCAAAAGGAAAAGCGGTATCTTTACCGCATTGAACTTGCGCCTGTGTTTTTGAACCTTTGCGGGAGAATCATTGAAAAGAAGTATTATCTTAACATGCTTGTCAACCAAACCTGATAGCATATCGGGAACTTTTATCGTTTTCCCTTTCACATCCGCCTCGAATTCTACTGCCTGCATATTCCACCTCCGTCCTTTAACTGATAGGAATTTCGATTTTCGCCCGTGAGAGTAAGGTAAGCTATGAGGGGACGAAGTCAAGCGTCGGTGGGGAAATTTTTCCCTCCCCGAGTAAATATTCGCTGAACCACGTCCTTCAGTGAATATTTACATATTGAATAAATCAAAACCTATCTCGTCCATAAATATTGCACCGAGTACGGAGCAGACGGGACACCGAACCGATTTTAAGCAAACAGATAGCAAATGTCAAATGCAAGAACTGACCCCCCTCGTTCTCTGACCCCCCTCGTTCTCGTTAGCAAATGTCAAATGCAAGAACTGACCCCCCTCGTTTCAAATATCTTTTGAGTATGACGACATGTTTTACGTTTATGGCGGATTTGTTTTCGTGCAGGGCTGTTTCGTGCAGAAAACTTGGTTCCTCTCCTTGGATGAAATTGACAGATACCTGATTCCGTGAAGGCGCCCCTCGGTGGCGCAAATGCGCGGCGGCAAGGGGTGAAGTGCGGCGGCCGCTCGAATCGTAAATATTCACCGAACGGACAGGGTTCGGTGAATATTTACGCATCGGGGCAGTTCGCTACGGATGCCTCCCTGAAAGGGCGGAGACAACAGGGAATACAAACTAAATCTAAAATAGGAGAATATTAAATGTCTACTCGACAACACATAATAGCAGGCATCTTGTTAGCGTCAAGCCTTTATAGTTCATTACTTGCCACCGACAACAAGGAACTATTGGACTTGAAATTATCCATAAAAACCGATAAGGAAGCATTTCTTCCAATAGAACCAATTATAATTGAATATGAGGCAAAAAACGATGGCAATAAAGAGGCGTTATTTCACAGCATGTTCGATACAAGTTATGGTTTTGTTTTCTTTTATCACAGACCGAAAGGAAGTCTCGATTGGAAAGAGTATTCTGATTCACACTGGGGCATCGAAAAAACAACGCTTGAACAATATTACTTTAAACCAGGTGAAAGTATAAGTGGGACCGTTCGTCTATATGGCTCAGAAATTAATGATTTTTATAAAGAGAATTTGTTTGAGATAAAAATGCGAATAGGGAATTTATATTTTAAGAATTACGTTGAAAGTTCCATAATTGAATTCAAAGTTATTTCTCCTAAGGGCGAAAATCTCAAGTTCTGGAATGAAATCAAAGAGCCCTTTGATTTTTCCGCGTTTCTTGCGGGCAAATGGCATAAAGTGGAATCTAATTTGATAATAGAAGAATATCGTTCTGTATCGGCAAAGTATCCCGACAGCGATTATGCCAAATTGACATCCGCCACCCTTGTGGAATACGATAAATATCGTAAAAGGGAAGAAGAATTCAGAAAAAAAATGGAAAAAGCCGAAGAAGAAGATCGTTTTTACACCAAGGAAGAAAAAGAGAAAATAGGCGAAAGAATAGAAGAATTGCTTTGCAAGACATTACAGGAAGGGTGGAATAACAGCGACTGGGATAAATTTGTGTCTATTGCCCGTCCTGGGTCCAACGACAGAACCCGTTTCAGAGATCAAAAGAACAAGTATGTGGGGGGAATAACGGATTTTCGCACCAAATACGGAGAAATTAAAGGTATCAAAATATCGGATATGGAGTTCCAAAAAAATAAAGCATTTGCTTCAATAATAATTTCATATTCAGAATTTGGCAATTATGAAAGCGATGTGGTTTTGTCCCCTGATGAAAAAGGAATGTGGTGGGTGGATTCTATTGATATTGGATTGAACGAAAAGCGACAATAACAACGCCCTCGATGCTCCCGAATTGAACGACATCGAAGATGAGCGTGAATTTGTCAGAAAGGAAAATGAACTCAAGGACTGGCCCGGGAAAATCTTCTCTGTAAATAATGGAAATCTTGACGGCGATAATATTCCTGATTGGAAAGACTTCGATATTTCCCGTTCCGATGGGCAGCCGATAACAGAGCCTCTGCCTTTCATTCCGATGGTTCTGACTCTCTCGGACAACCTTGATAGCGAAAAAGATGTGGAATTAAAGATTCTCAAACGTGTTGAAATGTTTTTTTTGCGGGCTATTCTATGCCTTTTCCGCGTTATGAACTAATAATGATAAAAAAGGGTTAAACAATGTCTGGAAAAGTTGCTGTTATAATGGGAAGCAAAAGTGATCTGCCGGGTATGGGAGGAACTTTTGATATTTTCAAAGAGTTCGCAGTTCCTTGCGAGGCGAGAATAATGTCCGCGCATAGAACCCCTGATGAAGTTGCGAATTTCGCAAAAACTGCGGAGTCAAAAGGGTTCAAGGTTATAATATGCGCCGCCGGGATGGCGGCCCATCTTGCGGGGGTCGTTGCCTCATTCACTATTCTGCCGGTGATAGGCATACCGATGCCATGCGAGCCTTTTAACGGACTCGACTCCCTTCTTTCAATGGTTCAGATGCCGACGGGTATTCCTGTCGCCACGGTCAGCGCCGGAAGCGCGGGAGCCCGCAACTCCGCGTTGCTCGCGATATCAATTCTTGCGCTTTCCGATGAGAATCTCTCTCAAAAATTGAAAGATTTCAGAAAGAAACAGTCCGAAAAAGCGCTGTTGTCCGACAAAGAACTTGTCGAAGAATTCGCGAAAAGACAAAAATGAAAACAGGACATATACTTACTTTACTGCTCTCTTTTTTGGCGGCAAATATCCTGACGGAGGAAGGGCCGGGCTCAATCTCTGCGCAAACTGAAACACAGGCGCAGGGCTCGCAGGAATTCAACGTTGAAAAAACGGAAGATTCAGAAGGTGAAATAAAAATAGTAGTAAAGGCGCAAGACGGGCGGATTGACGAACGTTCTGTTTTCAGAAAAACGATTATTGACAAGATAGACGAGATAGTAATCGACATTGAAACGTATCTCCCGCGCATATCAGAAGATATTAAAGACATAGAAATTGCTTCAGGCATCCGGTCAATGCTGAAAAACTTCAATTCGGAAATCGAATACCTTCCGGAGGGAATAAAAACGCCGCCGCCGCCGGCGGAACCGGAATTTCATAAGCCTATTATTATCGCGAATCATAAAATATTATACATAAGGATTGACGGCTTCAGCTTTGCGAATTTCGCAAAGTTCAAAGAGGAGTGCGAGAATGTTTCGAGGCTTGCGAATCGTCCGTCCGGCATAATCATTGATTTGCGAAACGCCTCAGGGACGGAAGGAAAAATCGCCGCCGAATACGCGTCGCTTTTTTTTGACGACGGAATTATCTCCTTTGCGAAGAACACCGAAAAGGCGCTCCTCAAAGACCCCCTGATTATTCTGACGGGCGGAAAAACTTCAGGCGACGGCGAGATTATGTCCGCGATTTTAATGAGGCGAAAGGGGACAATGATCATCGGAGAAAAAAGCGCGGGTGTCCCCTTCCGAAAAATTGCTGTTGACCTTAAAACCGGAGGCGCTTTGCTGATCCCTGAAATTCCGGATGAACTGCGCTTTGTTCAGACGAAACCCGTTGAGCCTTCAATACTTGTAACGCCATATCCGCAAATAGAATACTCCATCGCCGCAGAAAAATCGGGCTCGGAAAAATCAGACCAGTGCCTTCTCAAATCCATAGACCTTTTAATCTGCCTCGAGGCGATACACAGCGCCAAAGACAATAAAAAATGAGGAAACTTTCTCTTCTCTCCGGGCAGGCATCGGATATCCGCGGGGTTGTCGAAGAAACAGCGGACGTTCTGGAAAAAGGAGGCGTTGCGCTGATCCCGACCGAAACCGTCTACGGACTGGTGTGCAGATGGGACAACGGCGCCGCGAAGGAAAAGATTTTCCGCATGAAAAACAGGCCGCGCGACAAACATTTTCAAATGCTCGCAGTCAGTCTGGCGCAGGCCGAAGAATGGGGTTATAAGCCTGATGAGGCGGCGAGAAAAATAGCGGCGGTTTTTTTTCCGGGCGCCCTCACACTCATAGCGCCATCAAGTTTTGGCGGGCATATAGGATTGCGGGTTCCGGATCATAATTTTACCATGGCTTTGCTCCAAAAAACCCTTTTTCCGCTGGCAGGGACGAGCGCGAATTTGTCGGGAGAAGCGATATCTTCGGATTCCGCAGACGCCGTTTCATCTCTTCTTGAGCAGCCGGACATTGTCGTTGACGCGGGTCGAATCGCGGGCGTTCCTTCAACCGTTGCGAAAATCGCAAACGGGCTTGTGGAAATAATCAGAGAGGGAGCGATAACAAAAAAAATGATTTTTGAAACGCTTTTCGCGCAACGGCAATGAAAGGGATTTTTTCGCGGTCAAAAATCGAACGCCTTGTTTCAATCCTCGAAAAAGAGGGGTCTTCTTTCGCGAAAATTCCGGGGACAAAGAAATGGGGCGTTTTTGAGAATCCGTCGGAAGTCATTCATACAAAGGCTCTTGGCAATATCCGTGATTTGTTTAAAAAGATAGAACGAAATGTTTCAGCCGGACAATATTCATGCGTTTTCGTGTCATACGACGCGTCTCCCGCATTTGATCCGGCGTTGAAAAGCATGCGCGATCCGAAAATTCCGCTGACATGGGCGGCTTTTTATAAAAAACCGGCGGAGACTTTTTCGATAGGCGAAATTTCCGCTGTTGAATACGGATTCGCTTTGCCTGAATTTCGTCCGGAGATCACGAAGAGAGAATATATTGGTAAGATAAACGAGATAAAAAAACTGATTGCCGATGGGGAAACGTATCAGGTCAATTACACGTTCAGAATAAAAGGCTCCGCGATTGAATATCCGGAACGCCTCTTCGTAAACCTTCTCAGCTATCATAAAGCCGAATACGCCGCATTCTTCAACACGGGCGGCCTGAAAATGCTTTCTCTTTCCCCTGAATTATTTATTTTAAAAAGGGGGAATATTCTTTTTTCTCATCCGATGAAAGGCACCTGCGCGAGATTTCCCGATTGCGAAAGAGACAAAGGCGCGGCTCTTTTTCTATCAAAGGACGAAAAGAACAGAGCGGAAAATCTGATGATAACCGACATGACCAGAAATGATCTCGGAAAAATATCTATTCCGGGCTCCGTCAGGGTGTCATCTCTTTTCAGGGTGATAACGCTGCCGTCTCTTCACCAGATGATAAGCGAGGCGCGCGGAAGGATTAGGGAGAAGGTTTCAATTTATGAAATATTCAGGGCGATGTTTCCGGCGGCGTCAATCACCGGAGCGCCAAAAATTAGAACCTGCGAAATAATTGCCGATGCGGAAAAAAGCCCGCGCGGAATTTACACCGGCTGCGCCGGCTGCGTCTCGCCGGGAGGAGATTTTATTTTCAACGTCGCCATTAGAACTGTGCTCTGCTCAAAAAACAATGCCATAGCCGGAATAGGCGGAGGAATTGTCGCCGACTCAAACGCCGGCGCCGAGTGGGAAGAAGCCCTTTTGAAAAGTTCTTTCCTGAACAGACACCCCGGGAATTTCAAAATATTTGAAACTATGCTGTGGGAAAAAAACAAAGGAGCTTACCTGTGGCTTGACGAACACATTCGCAGATTGCGAAATTCGCAAAAATATTTTCTTCGCCCGTTCAGAGAAAAAATTATTAAAAAATATCTTGCCGGACTGGCGCGGAAACTTCCGGACGCCGCGCGCGTCAAAGTATCCGTTGATGAGAGGGGGATATGCGAAACTGAATGGAGCGGGGTTCCCGAAAAAGGATGGGGAAAACGAAATCTGAAGATAGCTATATCGAATGTTAGAACTTTTTCAGGAGATGTTTTTCTGTATCATAAAACTTCAATGAGAACACTTTACGACTCCGAATTTAAGAAAGCAAAATCACTCGGATTTGACGAGATAATTTTTGTAAACGAAAAGAATGAAGTAACCGAAGGAGCCATAACAAATCTGTTTGTGAAACGAAAAAACGCATGGATTACGCCTCCGCTGTCCTGCGGACTTCTTCCGGGAATATGGAGAGAAAAGATGATTTCAATTTTTGGAGCGAAGGAGCAAGTCGTTACAGTTGAAGAGCTTATGAACGAAAAAGACATCATTATCGGCAATTCTTTTCGGGGGGAAGGAGTGATTTCAGAAATAAAAAAATAAAAATAAATGGTTTTTTTTTAAATTTTCCTTTGACAAATGTTTTTTTACGGGATATTTTCCCGTAGTTAGTCGTTAGGTGTGAAATCAACAAAACCCCACGGAGGTGGAAGATGGCAACGAAGAAAAAAGTCGTGAAGAAGGCCCCGGCGAAGAAGAATTGTGGATGTCCGGCGAAGAAGAAGAAAAGATAAACAGCGTTGACAAACGCAATAATGAGCCCCGCGAAATTCGCGGGGTTTGTTTTTTACGGGCATGAATGTTTTAAATATCCTGCAAAGCGGAAACTCAATCCCCGGTTCTCTTATTACTCTTTGTCTTGCCGGCGTCATTGGAATTTTGATTGGGAAAATCAGTTTCAAAGGAATATCGCTTGGGATAGGCGGAGTCCTTTTTTCATCACTGCTCTTGGGGCACATGGGATTTAAGATAGACCCGCACTATCTTGAATTCATACGCGAGACAGGACTTGTGTTTTTTGTATATACCATAGGCATACAGATAGGTCCCCGCTTTTTCTCGTCATTCAAAAAGGAAGGCATAAGGCTTAACATTCTGGCCGCGGCAATAGTTGCGGGCGGGTTTGCAGTTGCCGTGTGTATTCATCTTGCAAGCGGACTGCACATAGCCATCGTCGCCGGAATTATGTCTGGGGCTGTGACAAACACGCCGGGTCTTGGGGCGGCGCAACAAATAATATCCGAGTATTCAAATGATGCGCTCCTTAATCAGAATTGCGGTCTTGGATACGCGATGGCTTATCCTTTTGGCATTATTGGAATAATTCTTGTAATGACACTATTGAAAAAAATGTGCCGCATAGATGTGGCTTCCGAGAGGACTGCGTTTGAAGCCTCTTCCGCAAAGAGCATAGCGTCGGCAGATGCCCGGGACGAAAGCAATTTGAAGCCGGACATAATTGCGCTTACTATAGGAATTCTAGCAGGCGTTCTGATTGGAATTATTCCGATAAAGGTTCCGGGCATCCCGATTCCGCTCAAACTCGGCATCGCCGGAGGGCCGCTTTTGGCCGCGCTCTTTCTTGGAAAATTACGGAAGACGGGACCGCTGAAGTGGACGCTGCCGGGCTCGTCAAATCTTGTCCTCAGAGAATTGGGGATAACAATGTTTCTCGCATGCGTAGGACTTCGGTCAGGAGAAAAATTTCTACACAGCCTCCTCGACGGAGAAGGTCTTAAATGGATGTTGATGGGAACATTGATTACTATTATTCCTCTTATCTTTGCCGCTTTTTTGTCCAGATGCGTGATGAAGATGAATTTTCTCGCGATATGCGGTCTTCTCGCCGGGTCTATGACTGATCCTCCGGCGCTTTCCTTCGCGGAAAAGACAACATCTTCCGAGTTGCCAGCGGTAAGTTATGCGACAGTCTATGCGCTTACGATGTTCCTCAGAATAACATTAGCGCAACTGCTTGTGATAATCTTTATGTCTGATTAAATTGCACAATTTAGTTAAATCCTCTTGATTTTAACAATAAACCGTGCTACACTCTTCGGATATTAAAAAAGGCAAACAACCATTTGCCGTATCTTCCATAAGGGGGTGTTACGGTTTCGATTGGAAATGTCGAACGCCGATGGCATGCCGAGGATGATCGTTGGCCTCGTTCCAACAGGGACCCCGCGCTTGTCGAGGGGTAAAAAACCGATCAAAAATAGTAACTGCGAATAACGAATTCGCTATCGCCGCTTAAATTCGGCGACGTCCTTGCCCTAACGGACGCTAAGGGATAAAGACGCAGGTAGCGTTCTGGTTCGGGAACATTTGTCTGGTGTTCACGAATAAGAAATTTCCGGACATAGTCTGAAAGAAGCCTGTCGCCGGCAATCCGGAGGACGAAAAACGAAAAAGACTGACTAAGCATGTAGAGGTCGTCGCAAAACATTTC
>JAGVIF010000496.1 GCA_020056205.1 Lentisphaeria bacterium
CAAAAGCATGGGATGGAATCCGTGAAGGAGTTGATTGTCCGATTCTCAACACTTCAATGGATCCCGTATTTCAGACCTTTCTTGTCGGCATTGGAGAATATAAGATTGACGCTCCGGACGGTTCTTACAGGGTTGTCTTGTGTTTTGCCGAACCTTTCTCGGAGAAGCGCCGTTGCTCGCCTGCCGAAAAGACAGGGGCTGATTCAGATGGCAAACGTATTTTCCGAGCAGCGGTCAACGGAGCAATGCTAATTCCGTCTCTGGATATTGCATCTACGTACGGCGAACGGAAGGCCGTCGAGAAGATGTTTCTTGTCGAAGCAAAAGGAGGCGCCGGCATTTCAATACAATTCATTCCGGTCAAAGGACGGCCTGTCCTGAACGGCATCATAGTGGAGAAGCTATAATGAAAAACACGCGAGTCTTTTTCATACATACGGTAAATTCTGTTGTCCCTGTCTTCAATGAACTCGCTTCAAAGCATCTGCATGAGACGCGGATCACTCACATTGTTGACGAAAGCCTCATACAGCAGGCCCTCGAAGCGGGCGGCCTTACACCGTTGATAATGCGCATATTCTGCGGGCACGTCATGGCTTCCGCAGATGCCGGGGCGGACGTGATACAATGCACCTGTTCATCCATGTCGCCGGCCGTTGTCCTGTCGAGGAATCTCGTGTCAATTCCGGTTCTGACGATAGATGAACCGGTTGTGCGCGCGCTGGTGCGGCGTCATCGTCGGATAGGTGTAATAGCGACCGCGATATCCACTCTCAATCCGAGCGTTGACCTTGTGCGCGCTGCTGCGGCAGACTTGGGTTTCACCGTAAAAGTTATTCCTGTTTTCTGCGAAGGGGCGTATGATGCCCTATTCGCGGGCAACATAAAAAAACACGATTCCATAGTGCATGCGCATTTGCTTTCTTTGATTAAACGCGTGGACGCAGTTCTTCTTGCCCAGGCGTCAATGGCGCGCATAGCCGCACAGGACGGAATACCCAGACTGGCGCCTATTTTTACAAGCCCTGAACCCGCAATTCGTCACTTGGCAAGAATGGTCAGACGTATAAAAAAAAGGTTGGGGGGTTGATCAGATTGAGGGAATTCAAATGAAATGCGTGATCATAGCTGATGACAATACAGGGGCAAGCGATGCCGCCGGCATGTTGACAGAACGCGGCATGAGCGCATGCCTTGCATTGGACGGCAAATACGACATGCGGATATTTTCGCGTTTTGATGCGGTTGTTCTCGGAACCCGTTCGCGTTCCGTGTCCCCTGAAAAGGCTTATCGTATAACTGCGCAGGCGCTCAAAAAGATCGCTCCCATGAAACTTCGCCTGATCCAGATCAAATACTGCAGCACTTTCGATTCAACTCCCAGCGGAAATATAGGTCCCTCCCTCGATGCGGCGATAGACAGCGCCGGAGCGCGCTCAATTATAGTCTGCCCCGCTCTTCCCGTCAATCAAAGAATTACCGTTATGGGATATCATTTTGTAAATGGAACGCTCCTGTCAGAATCTCCAATGCGTCATCATCCCCTCAACCCCATGAGCGACTCCAATCTTGTAAGATGGCTTTCACTGCAAACCAAACGCAAGGTGTCGTTGGCGAATATTTCAGAAGTCCGGAAAGGAGCGGCTTCTCTTCGCTCATACTTCCAAGGGCTTGAGAACGCCGGTGTCTCATATATCGTAAGCGATGCAATCAACGAGAGGGATATCAGGATCATAATGGATGCCTCATCCGAAAAAAGGATTATAAGCGGTTCATCGGGCATTAGCGCGGAAATCCCGCGCACACTTGCGACACACGGTAAAAATTTATCTTTTCGTGACCGTATCAAACGCCTCGCCCCTAGAATGGCCGTAGTGTCCGGCAGCATGTCGCCGACAACTCGAATTCAGAATGAAAATGCCGTCAAGGCGGGATTTTCCGGGTTTCCGGTGGACGCCGCCCGAATGCTTGCGCGCAAATTCGATGAGGCTGGCCTCGTTAAAAAGGCGCTTTCCTCCATATCCGTTGGGAAAGATGTCATAGTATATACTTCTGCTGCTGATGCCGGCGAGGTGGAAAAGGCGGCCGCCGGACTTGGTCTCGATCCGGTTCAAGGGGGAATTCTCATTGGCAAGGGGCTTGCCCGTATTGCGGAAAAACTTGTCAGAAGCGGCATGATAGGGCGCTTTGTTGTATCAGGAGGGGAAACGTCAGGTATTATATGCGAGCGTCTTGCTTATTCGTTTCTCGAGGTCGGACTGCCTATCGCGCCAGGCGTTCCATACTGTTTCCCAATAGGCGGAAATGACATCATGCTGGTCTTGAAATCAGGAAATTTCGGCGGCTTGGATTTGTATGAAAAGGTAAAGAATTTATAGAACGAGGTAATTGCAAAAATAGTCAGAATTCAGCGTCCTACTGCGATTTTCGCAGTTTTATCGGGGTGAAACTTTGGCCGGTTTTAAGTAGGGCGGCGCTTTAGCCTGCCCAAAATAGGACAACTCTTTAGGCTGAGCCAAGACCGTGAAATAAGCGGCCACGGCGAGCGTGGCCCTCCACGCCTACGGCGTAAAATGGAGGGTCGCGCTCGTCGCGACCGAAATCAGGAGTTTTGCAATTAACTGTCCAAATAAAAACATGGTCAGACTTCCTTCGACAGGCTCAGGACAAGAAAAGCGCCGACCTACTTGTGCGGCAGTTTCAAAGGAGAATAACAACAAAATAAAATGCGAAAAAGGAGGTCTTATGCCGTATATTCCAGCTGAAAACCGGCCTGCAATTGACGAGGCTGTGGCAATTCTCGCGGAGGAGATAGCCGCAGAATTGCTGTCCAACGATATAACCGCCGCGCTTTCGGAACGTTACCGAATTTGCTTCATGGCAATCGCTGAAGCGATAGTCTCGCTCGAAAAGGGGATGACTCCAACTGCCAGTCTGTCTGTGGACCGGCTTGCCGCCCGCATCATAGAGGCTGCCCGCGGATACAGACAGCAGGGCGGCTGGCTTGGAGAACTCAACTATGCGCTGACACGTCTCATCCAGCAGGTTCCCTTTATCATGCACCGCAACCAGGCATGGAAGGAAGCCATGCGATACTGGCTCTACGCGGAAACCGTCGGAGCCCTGACTCGAACCGCATATGATATTCATTCCCGCTACGGAAACGACTGGATATCCAATGGGCTTGCAGGTGTATTCGAAGACGTGAAAGATGAATATAAGCGCAGGGTCAACACCGCTTATGAGGCCGCGCAAATCCGGAAAAGCGGCGATTGCTACGACCATTCGCCATTCCGCACCGAACTTGTCAAGTTCAATACGGGTGGCGCTGACGGCTGGATAGAAATAATGCTGCCACAACAGAAATTGCAACATGATTGATATTTTCATAATTTTTACTTGAAAACCGGAAATAAATGACTTATACCAGCGAGAGGTTGGAGGATATCAGGCATGAACGTCCGTCCGGGACGATCGGGGAGGGAGAATTAGGCGGCCAAAGGCCGCAACTCAGAATATCCAATATCGAACACGGAATATCCAATGTCCAAGTTAAGATTTCCAAGAAATGAATTCCTACCTGTCCGCGTGCGCCGTGCCTGCGCCGCGACGCGGCAGGAACACGCACAGGCATGGTTCGGTGAATATTTACCCGGCGTCTCTCCCCGAGGACCGTTGGTCTCGGGATATTCGACTTGACCGCGCGCCTACGCGGCGCTGCTCAAACGCAAAATGTAGGTTAAGGTGCAATTCGAAGTAGCGCGGGTCTATTTGACCCGCGACTCTCGGGTCAGATAGACCCGAGTTACTTTTTTCGAAATCCTTATCTTAGCGCCATTCGGGTCAGGTCTTGCATTTGACATCATCTTTTCTGATTTGCGAACCACGCTCTAATTTCTCGACAAAGCGTGGTAAAATTAGCAGGGAAGGTGTAGGTTTGCGCTCATAAATGCAATAATATCAAGATATCATACGTTGTGGTGAATATTTACGATTCCGTGAAGGCATCTGCGGCGGCGCAAATGCGAGAATGAGTTTATTTGTCGGACTGTCAATATGTTATAAATAATTTATGTCGAATTCGTCACGGATTCGGGGAAAGTTATGAAATCGTACTTCGTCACAAAATCCTCGACATACCGCTTTGGGTATGCCTCCCGCCTTCGCCGGGAAACTACGGCGCGACATTCTGGCTTTGCGGCTTGTCTGAATTTCATAATCTTCTTCATCGGCCTGTGTGCGGCGCGCGGACAGGTCGGCTCCGGTTTTGGCTTTTGCAACCGGCTCTTTTGCATGGCATTCTTTTATCCGGTTCTAATTTTTATCGCCGAGTCGTCTTCTCCCTACGAGAGCGGCAAAGATTTTTCTCCTAACGGGAAGATTGACGAACTGCAGTTGGCGAATTTTGCGAAACTCGGAATAAAACCCGCGAAAATCTGTTCCGACGCGGTATTTCTGAGAAGGGTTTATTTGGATGTAATAGGAACTCTTCCCTCCGCGAATGAGGCCGAAAAATTTATTTCCGACAAGACCTCTGACAAGCGGGCAAAACTTGTTGATGACCTGCTGAATCGTGACGAATTTGCGAAGTACTGGACACTTAAATGGTGCGACATACTCAGGGTAAAATCGGAATTCCCAATCAACCTTTGGCCCAACGCCGTTCAGGCTTACAGCCACTGGATATGGAATGCCGTTGAGACAAATATGCCCTACGACAAGTTTGCCCGCGCCCTATTGACCTCAAGCGGAAGCAATTTCCGCGATCCGGCGGTAAATTTTTACCGTTCCACCCCGGATAAAACTCCCTCCGGAATTGCGAAAATCGCAACTCTCGCCTTTCTTGGGTCGCGCCTTCAGGATTGGCCTGAATACGACAGGAAGGAAATCGAAAAACTGTTCTCAAGAATCTCTTACAAAAAAACAGGAGAATGGAAAGAGGAAATAGTTTTTTTCAATCCAGAACCCTCGGGTGAAATGATAGTTGATATGCCGGATAGGACAAAACTCAAAATTCCGTCAGGACACGATCCGCGCGCCGCTTTTGCCGACTGGCTGACGGCGTCCGGAAAAAAATGGTTCGCGGAGGCGGCTGTCAACAGGACATGGTTTTGGCTCTTCGGACTGGGAATAGTTCACGAGCCGGACGCTTTTGGTTTTCACAGAAAAAATGACGGTTTTTTGGATTCCGCACTTGGCTCTTTTATCGGCCGCAGTCCGTGCGTGAACACCGGAAATCCTCCGCGCAATCCGGAGCTTATCCGTTATCTTGCCGATGAATTCATTCGTTCCAATTACGATTTTAAGGAATTGATCCGCATGATCGCCAATTCCGCCACATATCAGCAGTCATGCGTTCCTGCCGTGGAGGACATTGCGGCTGCCGGGAAATATTTCGCGGCCTATCCGGTTCACCGCCTTGACGCTGAAGTTCTCGCAGACGCGTTGAGTTATTTTGCCGGCGTATCTCCGCAATATATGAGCGTTATTCCGGAACCGTTCACATATGTTCCGGCAGAAAATCGGACTATTGAACTATATGACGGAAGCATAAGCAGTTCATTCCTTGAAACTTTCGGACGCTCCGCGCGCGACACCGGATTCCTGACCGAACGCAACAGCCAGGTCACATACTCTCAAAGGCTTTTCCTTTTAAACTCTCCGATCATTCAAAATAAAGTGACTAACACTCCCTTCCTCAAAACTATCATAGAAAACGCAAAAGGAGATTCTACAGACATCATAAACCGGATTTATCTGCTTGTCCTTTCAAGATATCCCTCTGAGGACGAAATAGAAAAGATTCTCCTCAATTATGGAGAGATTAAAGCGCCCGGCAAAGGCGGGGACAAAGGCGGAAAAAAAAAGCAGGCAATGAAAAATGCGAATTTCGCATGCAGACAGTTGATATGGGCCCTGATTAACTCAAAAGAATTTATTTTTAACCACTAAAAAAACACTGAAAATGGATGAATTGAAAAAAAAATCCGTAAAGTATATCAGCAGACGCGATATGCTGAAATACGGCGCCGCCGGAGCGGCTGGATTTTTCCTTTGCAAGTTGCAGGCTTTCGGCGCATCGCAAGCCCCCGCAATTCCGAAAACAAAGGTGAAATCCGTGATCGAAATATGGCTGTGGGGAGGCCCTTCTCATATAGAAACATTCGACCCTAAAATATCCGCCGGATACGACTACGACGGAGGATTCAAAGCGATTCCGACAAATGTTCCGGGCGTGGAAGTAAGCGAGTTCCTCCCAAATCTTGCGAAAATCGCAGACAAATACTCCATCATACGAAGCATGACCCACGGAAACAACGGGCATGAGACCGCCACATATTTGATGCAGACCGGACGCCCGGCGGGAGGAAAAGTTTATCCGGGAATTGGCGCTGTGATAGGAATGATGAAAGGATATGACCACGGTTACAAAGGAAAGATCCCTCCCTACATTGTCTTAACCCAGGCAAAGGGGCGTTTCTCGGAAATCGGGTTCCTCAATCCCAAATATAAACCGCTTGTAACCGGCGGAGACCCTAACGCCCAAGTCTTTGCTGTGGAAGGGATAGTGAACGCCGGGCTCACAAAAGAGCAACAGAAACAAAACCGCATATTTCTCGATAAATTAGACGGCCTTGAATCTCTTCTTGCGGAAAATCCCAACTTCAAAGAATTTGACAAAGCCGGCGACGAAGCTTATGAATTGATAGTCGGCTCAGCCGGAGAAGTCTTTGACCTAAACAAGGAAACAAAAGAAGTTCGCGGCCTTTACGGACGCAATTGGTTCGGGCAAAGCTGTCTGGCAGCGCGCCGCCTCGCGGAAGGCGGTGTGCCGTACATAACAATCAATTTCAACGGATGGGACACGCATAAAAGACATTTTCAAACTATGAAAAATAAAATGCCGCAGTTGGATCAGGGGTTGACAGCCCTTCTTCAAGACCTTGAACAACGCGGACTGCTTGACACTACGATTGTCTGGTGCTCAGGAGAATTTGGCCGTCAGCCGAAGGTTTCGTGGGAGAGCCCGTGGAATGGAGGGCGTCAACATCACGGCCAATGTTTCAGCGCGCTTGTCGCGGGGGGAGGGTTTAAGGGAGGCGCGGTAGTCGGAAAATCTGATGAGCGCGCCGAAAATCCCATTGAACGCCTGGTCTATCCACAGGATTTTCTCGGAAGCATCTACGAATTGGCGGGGATAGATCCGGACGGCGCCATGCCAAACCCAATGGGGGAAGACATAAAAGTATTGCCTCCTCAGTCGGAGGGCGGCCGCCTTCGGGAAATATACAAGTAACGGGAGATAATAATGAGAAAGCGACTTATTTTTCTTTTTTGCGCGATAGCAGTTTCAGGTTTTAACGGACTGGAAGCTCAGGAACAAACCCCCAATATAGGATATGTTTATCCGTCCGGAGGACAGAGGGGCGCGGCTGTAAGCGCGATCATAGGAGGAATGAATCTCAACAATGTCAATGGCGCGCTATTTTCCGGCGACGGAATAACAGTCGAATCCATAAAAATTTCAAGACCTTTTGACAAATTAAACGATGATCTTAAGAGGGAGATAATGCCAATCCTTGAGGCGATGGAAAAAGGGGAAGATCCTCTCGCCGCCGCGAAGAACAGTTCGGAAAAGATTATCTCCATGCTCAAGAAACAACAGGAAAATAAACCGGAGGATAAAGGCGCGGCGCAAAAAGACAAAGCAAACACAAAGGAACCGGGCCAATACGACGATATACTTAAACTGGTTCCGGGAGAAAGGCTTATATACATAGATAAAACCCCCGAGGAGGTGGTGAAAATAATCGAGGAGCTTTCGCCTCTTGAACGCGAGTGCCTTTACAAAGCCGTTTTCTCAAAGCAAAATGTCCTGCAGGCAAGCCCGGCAATAGAACAAAACGCCATCCTTGAACTTAAAATAGCGGACAATGCCCCGTTGGGAACAAGAGAAATCCGCTTGTATTCGAAAAACGGCGTCAGCAATCCATTGCTCTTTGAAGTGGGCAATGTTAAGGAAAACGTTGGCCACTTTTTTAAGAGAGATGACGAAAAAAATACTCGCATCGTGGACAGTTTTCCGTCGCTTTTAAACGGGCAAATCATGCCCGGTGAAATAGACAGGTTCAAGTTCACGGGGAAGGCCGGCGAAAAATATGCCTTTTCCGTCTCGGCCCGGAAATTAATTCCGTATCTTGGAGACGCCGTTCCGGGATGGTTCCAGCCGGTTATTTCAATTCACGATGCCACAGGAAAACTCCTTGCCTTCGCGGACGATAATATTTTTGATCCCGACCCGGTCCTCGCTTTTACTCCTTCTTCGGACGGAGACTACGAAATCCGGATACGCGACTCCATCTACCGCGGCAGAGAGGATTTTATTTATCGCATGAGAGCGGAAATCGGCAACCTCCCGGAACTCAGCTTTAAACGGCTTTCCGGTTGCGATCTTCCGTCTGTTCAGGAATCCGAAAAAAATGACTCCCTGCAAAAAGCGCAGAAAATTCAGTATCCTGTTATAATAGAGGGCGCTATAAATACGGAAAATGACCTTGACTTTTTCTGTTTTGAAGGGCGAAAAGGGGAAAAAGCTGCCGTCGAAATTTTTGCGAGACGATTAGATTCTCCGCTTGATTCTATGATTCAAATTTTTGACAAGGACGGCAAAGTCTTGTCATGGAATGACGATTGGAATTGGCTCAACGTCGGAACGCGCGCTCATCATTCTGACTCATACTGCTTTTACGAACTTCCATATGACGGATATTATACTGTGAAAGTTGCCGATGTCCAATCCAAGGGCGGCGATAAATTTAAATATTTGCTCCGCATAAGCAGGCCCATCCCTGATTTTGACATATATATGAATCCATCTGTCTTGAACGCAAAAAAAGGCGGAATAATTCCATTTACAGTGAATCTCCTTCGCAAAGACGGATTTGACGAAGAGATAGAAATATTTTGCGATAAGGGACCGGACGGAGTGAAAATAAACGGCAATAAAATCGCGCCCGGACTGAATACAATAAGAATGACTGTTTTCATCCCAAGAGACGTCAAAGAGGGCTTTCACGAAATAGAATTCTCGGCAAAAGCAAAAGTGGGAGAGAAAGAAATTTTAAAAAAAATCATAGCGGCGGATGACGTTATGCAGGCATTTTTATACCGGCACCTGCTTCCGGCGCAGAAACTGTTTTTATTCGTGTCGAACCAATCCTGGCTGCCTTTCCGTTCCTTTCCCAAAGAACTTTCAATGAAGGCCGGCGAGGAAAAAAAACTGACATGGGCATGTCCCGGATTCAAACCAAAAGAAGATGTGAATTATCTCCTTGAATTGGACTCGCCGCCTGCC
>JAGVIF010000282.1 GCA_020056205.1 Lentisphaeria bacterium
ACAGCCCCGAGGCCCCGCAGCTCGGGATCTTCGACTTTAGCGTGTCTCTTTCTTGGCAGTTTCTTATTGATAAAACTGCGCAAAGCGCAGTAGGACGCTGACTTCTGACTTCTTTTGCAATTACCTCAATCATTTACGAGCCATTCGGAAAGGGGGATTATTTTCACTCCGTATTTTTTCGCCTTTTCCATTTTTGAGCTGTTTTCGTTGATGTCGGCGACGACTAAGAGAGAAAGCTTTTCAGTAACGGAATCAACGGGCTTATAGCCGGCCGTGCCGGCAAGTCTTTCGTAATGGCTTCTTTTCTCCGGCATTTTCCCTGTAAAACAGATAGTTTTTAAATTCTCCGACGCGTCCGATGTCTTCGTAACCGACACATCTAGGGCATCAAGCAATTCGGCAATAATTTCAGATTGTCTTTCAAGCTCTTTGCTAAGCCCTTTCGATCTTTCCGGACCTATGCCGGATATGTTTTCAAGTTCTGCGGCGCTCATTTTTCTTAATTCACCAAGGGAATATTTTTCAAGAATTGACTTCGCTATGTTTTTCCCAACACCCTCAATGTTGAGAGATGCGAGCAATGCCCGGTCGCTGGTTTTTCGCGCGGATTGAATTTCACGAAAGAGATTGTCAGCGGATTTCTCCCTGAAGCCTTCAAGCGCGAGAAAATCCTCCTTCGTCAGCGAAAAAATGTCTTTTAATTTCTTCACCGACAGAGCGGACATCATTTTTTTCAGGGTCGGCTCTCCGAGCCTCTCTATTCCTATGCTTCTTACGGCGGAAAGGAGCCTCCGGAGTTTTGTGTCGGGGCATTCTTGATTAACGCATTTGAGTTCGGGCCCTTCAATGACGAGAGCCGAGCCGCAGGATGGACATTTTTCTATTATAAAAGAAGTTCTTTCCGCTCCTTTCTCGGAGGAAACGATATGCGGAATTACGTCGCCGGCCCTTTCCACTATTACCTTGTCGCCTATCCGCAAGTCATTGTCATTCACAAATTTAAGATTATGGAGAGTTACTTTTTTTATTGTTATTCCTCCTATCCGGACAGGGTCTATCATGGCTATCGGGGTAAGACAGTTTTTGCCAAAACTCCACTCGACATTTTTTATCACGGACGGCATCCTTAATCCGCTGATTTTGAAGGCTATTTGACCTCTCGGATGATGGGCTGTGGCTCCGAGACTCGCGGAATACGCGTCGTCATGGAATTTTACCACAACTCCGTCCATGGGATAGGGCAGGATTGAAAATTCCTTTAAAATGTCATTCCATGAATTTTCATCTTTAAGTTTTGAGAAAGGTAAAATTTCCTTTATCATGCCGTAGTCAACAAGCGTGAGTTTTGCCCCCTGCGAAAGCATCTCATCAATTTTTTTCAAGCCCATTATTCCGGCTACGGCATTTCTCTGGTTCTTATAAAGCGCGCCGTCCTTCTTCAGAATTTTGGAGTAAATATTTTTAAAATCATCATTCCTTATTATAATTTCTCCTCTGGCATCCCTGTTCAATGGCCCCTTGTATCCGTCGGCCTCAAGCTCTATCAGCGGAATCTTGTCGGATATGTTTTCTCCTTCAAAACCATCCCCCCTTGAAGCAAGAACACCGTTTGCGAAATTCGCGGAAATTCCATCATATTTTGGCTGGATAGAAAAAAGTTCATCCTCGGTTCTTGCGAATTTCTCGGCCCATTGAACCACCCCGCCGCGCGAATAGGCCTTTTCCAAAGACAGCATCGGGACGGCGTGGCGTATTTTCTCCGCGCGGTTGAATCGGGGGAAGGCTATTTTTTCAAGCAAAGGATTGAAGGGATCTTTGATCTCAAGCTGTCTCGTTAAAAGATCGTATTCCTCGTCGCTTATCTCCGGATTTCCCTCTTTCCAATATCTGTTGTTATGGTATTCTATGAGATTGACGAGCTCTTCCACGGAGAGTTCATTGAAAGTTTTATTCGGTAAATTGTTCATTGGGATGAACCTAAATTTTGCGGTTCAAGCATTGCGGCATATCTGCTTGTCAAGGAGAGACTTGGAGTAGTTACTACACCGGCGTCTCTCCCCGAGGACCGTTGGTCTCGGGATCTTCGACTTGAC
>JAGVIF010000540.1 GCA_020056205.1 Lentisphaeria bacterium
CGGAAAAGGCGAAATGCGAGTTGTCAACGAATATGTCAAGTGAAATAAATCTGCCTTTCATAACAGCCGACGCCAGCGGACCAAAACACTTGACGCTGAATCTTACCCGCTCAAAACTTGAACAGCTCGTTGGCGACCTCGTCGAAAGAACGGTACATCCGGTTGACAATTGCATGAAGGATTCAGGGTTGAAAATTTCCGATATAAAAGAAGTGATCCTAGTGGGCGGACAAACAAGAATGCCGAAAGTCCAGGAAACAGCAAAAAAATTTTTCGGCAAAGAACCGCACAAAGGAGTAAATCCGGATGAAGTGGTTGCCGTCGGAGCCGCCATACAGGGAGGAGTGCTCTCAGGACAGGTTGAAGACATTGTCCTGCTTGATGTTACGCCGCTTTCTCTCGGCATCGAAACCCTCGGCGGCGTTTCTACAAAACTCATAGAAAGAAACACCACAATTCCAACGAAGAAAAGCGAAATTTTCAGCACGGCCGCCGATAGCCAGCCGTCCGTTGATATACATGTCCTTCAGGGTGAACGGCAAATGGCTAAAGACAACAAAAGCATAGGCCGTTTCAGGCTTGATGGAATCCCGCCGGCGCCAAGAGGCGTTCCGCAGATAGAAGTTGCTTTTGACATTGACGCCAACGGCATACTTCACGTAACCGCCAAAGACCTTGGAACAGGCAAAGAACAGAAAATAACCATCACCGCAAGCTCAGGCCTAAACGATAAAGATGTCGAAAATCTGGTCAAAAATGCCGAGCAGTTTGCCCAACAGGACAAAGCGGAAAAAGACAAAGTGGAGACGCGCAACCGCGCCGACTCCATGATATACCAGACGGAGAAACAGTTGAAGGAATTCGGAGAAAAACTTCCCGACTCCGTGAAGAAACCTATCCAGGAAAAAATAGACGAACTCAAAAAAACAAAGGAAAAAGACGACATCGAAGGAATGAAAAAAACAATGTCGGAAATGGAACAGGACCTCCAAAAGATGGGAGAAGAAATATATAAACAGGCCGGAGCCTCCCAATCTTCAGGGCAAACAACAGACGGACAACAGGAGGAGCAAAAAAACGACGATTCAAAAACATCCGGCGCATCCGGCAAAGAAAAAGCCGTTGACGCCGAAGTAATAGACGACGAAAAATAAAAATCACAACGCTCTTAATAATATAAAAAAAGGGAGAAAAAAGCATGAGCAAAGTGAACATCAAACCGCTCGGAGATCGAGTCCTTGTGGAAGAGATCGAAGAGAAAGAACAAATCAAAGGTGGAATCGTTATTCCTGATTCCGCAAAAGAAAAACCGCAGGAGGCAAAAGTCATAGCGCTCGGCACGGGAAAACTCGACGAAAAGGGAAATAAAATTCTATTCGATGTGAAAGTCGGAGACACCGTCCTCACAAGCAAATATGGTGGAACGGAAGTCAAGTACAATGACAAGGATTACAAAATCCTTAGCCAGAGCGACATTCTCGCCGTTATAGAATCTAAGTAAAAAAAACAAAAAATAAATTAAGGAGTAATAACAATGGCAGGCAAACAATTGCTGTTTGGAGAAGAAGCGAGGAAAAAAATCCTCAGAGGTGTTGAACAATTGAGCAGAGCCGTCAAAGCCACACTCGGTCCAAGGGGAAGAAATGTGGTGCTTGACAAAAAATTCGGCTCTCCGACCGTTACTAAGGACGGAGTTACAGTCGCGAAAGAAATCGAACTTCAGGACCCCTTTGAAAATATGGGAGCCCAGATGGTTCGGGAAGTCGCAAGCAAAACATCCGACATCGCCGGCGACGGCACAACAACCGCCACAGTCCTCGTTGAATCAATCTACCGCGAAGGGCTCAAAAACGTTACCGCAGGCGCGAATCCTATGGCGCTCAAACGCGGAATAGAAAAGACCGTCGTTGAAATCACCGAACAACTCAAAAAAATCAGCAAAAAAGTCGGCGACAGGGAACAGATCGCGCAGGTCGCCACAATATCGGCAAACGGCGACAGCGCCATCGGCGAAATAATAGCCGACGCGATGGATAAAGTCGGAAAAGACGGCACGATAACCGTTGAAGAAGCGAAATCCATAGAGACCACACTTGACGTAGTCGAAGGAATGCAGTTCGACAAAGGATACCTTTCCCCCTACTTCGTCACAAGCGCCGAAGATATGGAATGTATCCTCGAAGATTGCCTCATTCTCATACACGAGAAGAAAATCAGCAGTCTTCAGGACATCCTACCCCTCCTTCAAACAGTGGCAAAACAGGGCAAACCGCTTCTCATTATCGCGGAAGAAGTTGAAGGCGAAG
Organism: Lentisphaeria bacterium; assembly: GCA_020056205.1. Taxonomy (GTDB): domain Bacteria; phylum Verrucomicrobiota; class Lentisphaeria; order Victivallales; family GWF2-50-93; genus JAGVIF01. The sequence continues at coordinate 2,307 of JAGVIF010000540.1, forward strand.
CCCTTGCGACGCTCGTTGTCAATAAACTGCGCGGCACATTCAATTGCTGCGCGGTAAAGGCTCCGGGATTCGGCGACAGGAGAAAATCCATGCTCGAAGACATCGCCATCCTGACCGGCGGAACTTGCATATCCGAAGACCTCGGCATCAAGCTTGAAACCGTAACGGCAGGTCAGCTTGGAAAAGCAAAGAAAATCACCGTTGACAAGGAAAAGACAACCATAGTCGAAGGCGACGGAAAACAGTCCGCTATCATCGGCAGAGTCAATCAGATTAAGAAAGAAATCGAAGAAACTACGTCCGATTATGATCGCGAAAAACTCCAGGAAAGACTTGCGAAACTCGCAGGCGGAGTGGCTGTCATCAGTGTAGGCGCTGCGACCGAAACCGAAATGAAAGAGAAAAAAGCGAGAGTCGAAGACGCCCTCCACGCCACAAGAGCGGCGGTGGAAGAAGGAATAGTACCCGGAGGCGGAGTCGCGCTTATCCGCACATCAAAGATTGTCAAAGAAATGAAGCTCTCCGGCGATGAAGCCATCGGGGCGAATATCGTTCTCAGAGCTATCGAAGAACCCCTTCGTCAACTCGCCGAAAACGGAGGATACGAAGGCTCAATCGTCGTTCGCGAAGTGAAGGAGCGCAAACAAAATGAAGGATTCGATGTGAACACCGGAGAATATGTGGATATGCTTAAGGCCGGAATCATAGACCCGACCAAAGTTACAAGATCCGCTCTCCAGAACGCAGCATCAATAGCCGGACTCCTCCTCACCACCGAGTGCATGGTAACCGAAATTCCTGAAAGAGAAAAAGCAATGCCGGGAGGCGGCGCAGGAATGGGCGGAATGGGCGGAATGGGAGGAATGGATTACTAATCACAAGTCCATGCCGAAAATCAAAGGCGCGCTTCGGCGCGCCTTTTTTTTGAGCATTATCCTATAGTTCATCCACAAAAAACTCCTTTGAAACTGCCGTTGGAGTTCACAGCCCCGAGATCCTGCGGACACGGGATCTTCGACTTCATCTGTGTCTTTCCTGCGCAGTTTCTTATTGATAAAACTGCGAAAATCGCAGTAGGCCGCTAATTTTTAAAATTCCGTTCCAATAGAAATATATGGGTGGATAGAAAATCTTGGTTTTTGCTTGGGAAAATCAACATAGAATGGAGTTTAAAAATAACGGAGGGCGGGTTTTCTTACCCGCCAGCAGAAGAAACTCGGTAAATATTCACCAAACCCCGCCTGCCTGTGCGTGTCCGCCTGACTGCGAGCGTCCTCGCTCAGGCAGGCACGCAGACAGGTTCCTTTCGGTGAATATTTACTTGTATAAGTTCAGTAAAAGGACCAGCCTTCGCCCTTCGACAAGTTCGACGAGTTCGACTCCTTCGGCAAGCTCAGGGCAGGCAAGCTCACCGCGAACAGGCTCACTGCTGGCAAGCTCAGGGCTACGACTCGGCTCGCAGGGTTTACTGAATTCGTACGGGGGGATATGCATGGGGGGATATGCGATTTTTCTCACTCATCCTCGTTCTCGTAACATTCTTCGATGAAGGTTTCAATGTCCGCCGGAAGCGGCGCGATTTTTCCGTCTTTGTCCACAAAGAGGTTTCCCTCGTCCATATCCTCACTTAGGTATATTGCAAGCAGATGGCTTGGCTTGGAGAATTCTATTTTTCCGGCAAACACAGATGTCCAGGGGATTTTCAGTTTGTTTACAATGGCATCCATTTCGCTTTTTTCCATGTTGACGAAAAGCGTGATCAGACGCAGTTCTTTTTTCTCCTTTTCAAAACGTTCATAGATTTTTTTTATGACAGGGAGGCGGTCTGTCTCGTAGTATTGTTCGTAACGGTCGAACGGGAATATTTCAATAAAGAGATGAGAACCTTTGAAACTGCTCAACTTGAATGGAGTTCCGTCCGACTTCGTCCCTTCTATTTCCGGCGCCGGGGTTCCGAGTTTTAGCGGAGGGAGCGCCGCGTATTCCAAGTTACCGAGGTCAACGGTCATGTCTTTGACTTCGCTCTTCAGCGGAATCTCGAATTCTTTGAAGAGGAAGTGATAGCAATCGTCATCGGAAGAATAAGCATGGTCATTTATCCGATATCTGCCGGGACGGAACGCGTCGCCGGCGAAAGTCCCGTCCGGCATCGGGTTTATATGATAATAATCGGAGAATTCGCTTTGCAGTCTGAATTCTTCGCCTTCCTGCGTGTCCGTAAATGCATCGAACCATTTTTGTTTTTTTAGGAGCGGCATATTGTTCCAGTCGCCCGGCAAAAATCTTATTGGAATATCCGCCGGCAGAATCGAACTTATGGACAAAGTGTTTCTGTGAGGATTGCTTTCCTTTTTAGGCGGGTAAATGGCCTTGCCTTTCACTTGCCAGCCCCTCGAATAGACGATTTTGCGCTCTTGTCCGGGAGGGACATCCAGCGAGCGGGCATATCCGGACCATCCGTGGTCCCCTGAAACGTAGAAAGAAAGACGACCTTTTCCGGCGGGGACACGGAAGCGGAAGGAGCCATCCCCGGAGATTTTCGAACTTGTCCCGATTTTATCGCCGAAATAGCCTATGCCGACATTTTTTCTGGCTGACTCAGGATCGTCCGGGCGACCTTCGAGTATGCCCCAAGGCACAAGCTCAATTTTTTGAACGTTCTCCCCGGATAGCTCCTCCGGCGGGATGAAGGCATATCCTTTC
>JAGVIF010000104.1 GCA_020056205.1 Lentisphaeria bacterium
ATTTCGTCCTCGATCTCGATGCCCCGGACAAGGAAAACCACCTCTACGCGCTCTCATGCGCGGACTTCCGCGACCCGACAGTCCCCATGGTCTTCTGGCTGGAAGGCCTGGAACTTTGCCCGGACGCCGCGATCATCTACAAGCACACCCACGAGCCAGCCGCGGCAACCCCGGACGAAGCCGAAAATCGCATCACACACAAGGACGAACTCCACTTTATCATAGCGAAAATTGACCTCGATGTGGACTCGGATAACAACAATGGTCTTGACAATCCTGAATTGAACGACTTCGAAGACGAGCGTGAATTCGCCAGAAAAAAGGAAAATGAACTCAAGGACTGGCCCGGGAAAATATTCGCTGTCAATAATGGAAATCTCGACGGCGATAATATTCCTGATTGGAAAGACTTCGATATTTCCCGTTCCGACGGGCAACAGATAACAGAGCCTCTGCCTTTCATTCCAATGGTTCTGACTCTCTCTGACAACCTTGACTGCGAAAAGGACGTGGAATTTATGTTTGAATATACAATGTCCGAACCGGATGCGGGAGCAAGTTCTCCCAAAGCCGGGTTCAGGATATGGACAAACAATGATTATAAGCGCAATCCCGCCCCGGTTAGCGACATAGGCGGACAATTCATTCCCGCGAATGTGAAACTCACCGCCAAGCAGATCGGCATGGGGGGCGCGTCTGGAAACTCCACAAACACCGTAACGCTCTTCGTCGAGGCAGTCCCCGGCGCCGAAACCCTCCCGGACAAACAAAGACTTGTCCGAGTCAAGGCCTTCTCCGCGGATAAAGATGCCTACAAAGATGATGAATGGGTTCTCGACGATACAGTAAGATTATGCCCTCTAAGTATTGATCTTGATGTGGACAGCAAGAACCACTGGGACGATGATTATTTCACTGAGGATTTCAGAGATGAAGAGACAGACAAGGTCGAGGACATGGAAGGCGAAACATATCCCGGGAAAATAATCTTCGTCAATGACATAGACAAGGACGGCGACAATGTCCCTGATTACATTGACGGCTGGGACTGTCCGGAAGGTCAGATTCCGAAACGTCCATGGGAGAAAGGAAGCAGGAAAACTAACGCGAACGAAAAATTCGTCCCGATGATACTGGAACTTAAAATTCCCGCCGCGCTCAAGGACAAAATAAAAATCAAATTCAAATACCCGGAATCAAAACCGGAGACGATGAATATGGATGAAAAAGTGTATCATATAGGTTTCTGGACAGACGGAAAAAGCAAAATGGGTGAAGAAAGTGAAGCGGAATATATAGAGCGGAATGTCACTGCAAAAGAAATTAGATCGCAAATTGGCAACATAAGGATATGGAACAAGATAGGTTCGGATTCAAGGAAGGTGGATGAAGATTACATTGAATCCGAAAAAGGATATACTTTGGATGACTTAAAGCTGAAACTTAACGAGGCGAAAACCTTTTATATCGAGGGAGTCAACGCCTCCACCGACTGGAGCAATGTCGAGATAGAGATATCCCTTTCTTTGGATGGAGGAGGCTCATGGATGCCAGGGGATAAAGTCAGGGGTACTTGTATTAAGAGCAATTTTACTGTCGGTGTGGTAAGACAGTTTTATCTTGACAAAAATGACAAACGACGGTGGTTGTTTCCAGATTACTCCTCACCAGAAAAGAGACTTGAACAGCTGTATAACACCGTACGAAGCACAACGAAATCAATCTTCTTCAGGCCTTTCGACGGATCCGATGGATGGTGGCATGAGAGCGATGCCACACTAGGACATGGTTTTGCCATATTTCAGTACGATGGGCCTGACAATCATAGCGAACTTTACAGTAAATGTGTTTCAAGTTCGTATGATCACAAAATTTACTTGGGCAAAACAGGGAGTGGTTTAATTTGGCATTCAGGTCCAAGTGGGAAAAACCCTGAAAGCGAACTCGCTTGGTGGGATTACAGTAAGTTCGAACCGGAATATGCCATAAGGAATGAACCTCTTGTAATCAAGAAAACATGGACACTTAATCCCAACAGGTTACAGGCTGCATTTGACACATTCTCGGCTGAATCTCGATACTCCCCAAACAATTTCCAGTTACACATCGTAAGAAGTGATAACAAATGGGGTTGCCTGTCTAATGTCGCCCTGGCGATGAAAACACATAATTTCAAGGAGCCTGACCCATGGCATTTTAACAGGGCCGCTCCTTCTACATTTAACAGTTCAGTTTCCCTATTGGTTGCAATGGTGCAACAATATTCGACATCAGGAATTTTTGGTTGGGGCATTACTCTTGAGGACACGATGAAAATTGTACTTGACGAAACCAAAGGAATGAAATGGGGGGAATACAAAGATACCGATAATGTGAACGATCCTAATAGTATGATCAGAAAATTGTTTGTCTTGTTGGAGGGGAAAAGAATTTTTGATTATGACGGGGATGGAAAGAAAGATGCTATTATAAGACCAGAGCATTTACGGCTTAATAGCGATGTAATGCCTCTTGAATACTACGACCCCGGCTTGGCGCCGGATAATTTCAAAAAGAATCCGAACGATAAATTTGACATGAAGGAGAATTAAAAAATGCGTAAATCAATAATGTTGCCGCTCATTATGTCCGGTTTGATGTCAATCAACCTGCATGCGGGAAAGATGAATTCAAACGATCCGTTTATCAAGAACTACAAAGGCAATGCCGACATGTTAAAACCGGATCATTTTCTGCTCCGGAAAAAGCTTGTTGCAATACTTGACGAGATCGCAGTCAAGAACGAAGATTTCGATATTGACGTGGAGGAAATCAAAGTAGGCGGCGGACATTCGATGATGTCGCTCCCGAAAGAAACTCTCTACAAGTATGATATCGATTTGCCCCATGATTATGAAAAACTACGGGAAATATATGAGCAGAAAACTTTATTTGATAGAAATTCATTTTTCCCATATGCAGAATTTTATAACCATTTAAGGAATCCAAAATATTCCTATTATTGTTACCTATTTTTATTAACCACTGATAAAGAAAGGCTTGGGCCTCCACCGGCCGAAATCAAACCTCTCTTTGACAAGGATAAAAAAGCTTGGGACAAGAACATAGAAAAACATGTAAGCTCGTTCAATTGTTTTCGTGAGCACGTAGACTACAGTTATCCCGGCCAGCTATTTCTTGAGGTGACTGATAAGCAATTCAGGGACATGCTTGTAAATGATTGGGGACAGTTTTATGGGTTTTTACCAAATTCTATGGACTATGTATACGGAAAAACAAAAATCTACGGAGTATATGGAGCAGAGGTTAGCAGAGGTGGTGACAAACGATTCAAACCATTCCTTAAATTTCTTGATGAATGCAGAGATGCAGAGAAAAAAAACATAGATTATTCGGTGATAGAACCGACCATTCCAAACGTAAAGACTTGGCTGTATCTTGTCTTCGCCGAAGCGAAAGAAAAAGACAAGCACAACTTCAAGGCCTTTATGGATTGGTTACATTCGCAGAAGAAATTTCAACCCCTCTATTCTGCCGTAATGATGTCCCTATTCATTGTGAAAGGCTATGACTTCGATGAAATGACAGGCAAATATATTCCCAACGACATGGGCAGGGAAATGCTTGATTACATCGTCGAGACTCCCATTCGCGAAAACGCCGAGAGGCTGAAGATAATAAGGGACGGGGGAAATGAAGAATTGATAAGTTCCTTAATGAAGAAATATAATACTGCCGACAAATGGAATGAATTAACCAAGAACGCCGTTAAATAATAATGACTTTGACGTATAAGTTCCAGTAAACCCCGTCCTTTTACCGAACTTATACAAGTAAATATTCACCGAAAGGGCGGGGTTCGGTGAATATTTACTAACCCAGTAGGGAGGACGACATGAACATGAAGAAGATAATCGCATTTCTATTCTTGACATCAGTAGTAAATTGTGGAGTGTTCGCAAATGATGTGAAGGCGGAGGCATATACCAAGTTAGACTCAAAAGCGCTAAGCGTGCTTATAGATAAGTTGAATAAAGGTGAATTAGATTTGAATTCGGACGACATAGTTGCCTTGAAGAATATCGATACTATCTACAGAGAGGTGAAAAAAAACAGGCCGTCATCAACTCTCTCGACGGAAAAACAAAGATTGAGATATCAGTAGAAAACAACAACATAGTTATAAGAAGAAACGGCGCGGAATTTGACTCCATAAAGATAGACCTGAATCCATGACGGATTCGACATAAATAATTCATAACATATTGATAATAAAATAATAAACTCATTTTTCTAATCTCACCTGTTGGGTGAGACGGACATTATGGAGAATCCGCCCTTTCAGGGAGGCATCCGCGGCGGCACAACTGTAAATATTCACCGAACCCCGCCCTTTCGGTGAATATTTACTTCTAATAAAATGCAAAATTACTTGTTTTTCTATCAGGATATAACATTGACAACTGTTTTTCGCAAAATAAAGAATAAAAATATGGATTTTGCATTTTATTTTTGTATAAGTTCAGTAAAAGGACGGGGTTTACTGAACTTATACTTGGCGAGGGAATTCGAGTGGTTACCACACTTCACCCCTTGCCGCCGCGCATTGGCGCCGCCGGGGATGTCTTCACGGAATCAGGATAGAGTGATGGAATGGAATTTCAAAATTTGACTTTTTGGGGATGAACTCTATTTATGAATTTCTTTGTGTTCTTCGTGCCTTCGTGTGAGAAAATGAATTGAAATTCTAAATTCAAAAACAGGCCTTGGAAGAACGGGGTCGTACTCCCACTATGGACAATGAATCTCTAAAGGAATGATGACGCCGAATCGAAAATCAACGGGGAAAAAATAAAAAAAATACAGTAGCATCCCATACCACCCGAATCAAGCCCCGACTTGAAATGTTATCATAGAGAGACAATCATCCATTTTGGAAGACCCATTTTGAAAATTTACG
>JAGVIF010000385.1 GCA_020056205.1 Lentisphaeria bacterium
AAAAAAGGCTTATGAAAAATAAAATCAGGGGAGTTGTTCTTGCCGGCGGGACAGGCTCGCGCCTCCGTCCAATTACAAATGTTACGAACAAACATCTTCTTCCGGTCGGGCGCAAGCCCATGATTTTTTATCCGGTGGAGAAGTTGGTGAACGCCGGAATCAGGGATATTCTGATTGTAACCGGAGTCGAGCACATGGGGGCGGTAGTCAATCTGCTCGGTTCGGGAAAGACCTTCTCATGCCGCTTCACATACAAGGTACAGGATGAAGCCGGCGGCATAGCTCAGGCGCTCGGTCTGGCTGAGGAATTTGCGGGCGGACTTCCGGCGGCCGTCATCCTTGGAGATAATGTTTTTCAAGACTCTCTCACTCCATATCTTGAGAAATTCCTCAGGCGCGGAGGGCAGGGGGCTCATATTCTTCTAAAAAAAGTCAGTGATCCCGGACGATTCGGCGTGGCTGAAGTCAGAGGCGACAAAATAATTGGAATAAAAGAAAAGCCGAAGAATCCTAAATCGGACCTTGCCGTTGCCGGCATTTATTTTTATGACGCCGGTGTTTATTCCCTCATCCGGGAATTGAAGCCCTCCACGAGAAATGAGCTTGAGATAACAGATGTCAATAATTATTATGTTAAAAAAGAAGCTATGACTTGGAGCGCCATGAACGGATGGTGGAGCGACGCCGGAACTTTCGAGTCCCTGTCTTACGTCCAGAAACTTGTTGAGGAAAATCCTCCGGAATGACAAAAATAGCTGTCATAGGCGCAGGCGGAATGCTTGGCGGTGATTTTGCGAATTTCGCAATCGGACATGGACATGAAGTCCTGCGGTTTGGCCTGCCTGCATTTGACATCAGGCGCCCGGATAATATCAGAGAAGCGCTTGGATCCGCCGGCATTGTTGTGAACTGTGCCGCATATACCGATGTTGACGGGGCCGAGACGGACGCAGACGCTTGTTACGAAATAAATGCCAAGGCGGCCGGTATACTCGCCGATGAATGCGCTAGGCGCCGCATTTATCTTTTGCATATCAGCACGGACTTTGTTTTTGGCGACAAAAGCTCCTGTCCGCTTTCTGAAAAAGATGAGACAAATCCGCTAAACATCTACGGACGATCAAAGCTTGACGGAGAAAAACTCATCATCGCCAGCGGAGCGGACGCGTCAATTCTCAGGCTTGAATGGACATACGGCGTTAACGGGAAAAATTTCATCCGGAAAATTTTATCGAAAGCAAAGTCGGAGGGTGTCTTGACTGTCGTTGACGACCAAATCGGCTCTCCAACCCGGACGCTGGATGCCGCGCGCGCCATGCTTTCCCTGATTCAGGTTAGCGCGGGCGGAATCTTTCATTTCGCTCCACGCGGATATGTAAGCAGGTTTGACCTTGCGAAATTCGCAATAACCGAGGCGGGAATTTCCGCCGACATTCTCCCGTGTTCGAGCGCGGATATTAAAACACAGGCGCGGCGGCCTCTTAATTCGAGATTTAACTGCTCTAAAATTGATAAACTTCTCGATTGGAAACGCCCGGAATGGAGAGAATCATTAAGCAAATATCTGAGAGAAGTTCTAAAGTTCTAATTTCGGGGCGGGGTCGGGATCGGAATCGAAATCGAACGCTAAGCCAAATGAGAAGTTCGGCCTGCGGTGAGCTTGCCTGCCCTGAGCTTGTCGAAGGAGTCGAATCCGGAGTTCGAGGGTGCGAAAGATTGAGAGTGTCAAAGTATCAGAGTGTCAGAGTAGAGAACCGGCAGCCGGGAAGAACAAAAAAAATTATGAACATCGAATGAAAAATCTCCAAATCTCAAAATCACTAAATCAAAAAATAATACGTCCCTTGCGTCCCTTATGTCCCTTATGTCCATGCGGTGAAGAATCTTGAAATCGGAAATAGAATAAAACTCTGCGTTCTCTGCGGTGAAAGAAATTGGAAATTCTGAATCCTAACTGCTTTTCAATCAATTGCGATGCCGATAGCGATACCGAAAAAAACGACGGCTTCGGGAGAGAAACACTAAAAATTCCCTCTTGGATGCAAATATTGAAAAAGTCATTTTGTTTGCCATCCAATCACTCAATCTTTCAATCATCAAAGTCTGGCAAATTATTTTTTATGTGATAGATTTCGCGGAAACGGGACAATATTTAGGATATTTATGAAGATAGTAATAATAGGAGCGGGGGAGCTTGGCAGAGGCCTTGCTTCCGTTCTTTGCGGAGAAGGGCACGAAGTCGTTGTCGTTGACAATTCGTCGAAGCTATTGAAACGATTGAGGGAAAATCTCGATATTATGACGGTTCAGGGCAACGGAGTGTCGGGCTCCCTTTTGCGTCAGATTTCGTCCGGGGCGGATCTTCTTGTAGCCGCCACCGGGGAGGATGCCACCAATATTCTGGCGTGCCAGCTTGGCGCCAATCTTGGGGTTAGAGAAACAATATGCCGTCTTTCTTCTGAAGAG
>JAGVIF010000099.1 GCA_020056205.1 Lentisphaeria bacterium
AAGTATACCCGAAGAGGAGCTGGTTATTGCCGTGGCGAGCGCTACCGCACAGAAGTGTAGGAGCTTTGTCATCTTGTAGTCCCTTTTTTATGTTTGAGTTATTAATGAATAAAACCAGTCGAATCATCTCAGTTACCTTTAATCATCCGCCATGAAAGATCGCCTTCCATGATTGGTTTGCCGGTCTTGCTGATCGTGAATATCCCAGCCGATCCACCGTAGATTTCAATGGCTGACGGACCCCAGAAGACGATCCCGCTCAACGGCCGGTTTTCAGCGGACACCACGATGAGGCTGTCGCCCATCTTGTCGCGGTAGAGCCTCCAGCGGATGTTGTCACCGTGAACTTTTACAGTCTTGTCAAGTGTGTCCTCGATCTGTTCGATGAGACGCTGCTGGGGATCGAGGTCTGTGAGGAAAACCGCATTGGATCCAACCGCCTTAACTCCATTGATTTCGCCTTCGCAGGAGACAATCTTGTTGGAAAGATCATTCGAAAGCTGCCTGCAGACTTCGAGGCGCTGGGGCCGGAATCCCGGAAGCGTGCATTCAACATCAAAGCCCCGGATGTAATGTTCGGCGGTCATCTCCGGAATTTCGAGGAGCTCTGCGAATTTCGCAGAAAGGGATTTTCCTTTTTCATCAAACGCCACCGGCGTTCCCACAAAGATCAGGCGTCCGCCGGCCCGGGCAAACGCCACACAGACGTCAAAGGCCTGGCGGGGCATGTCCAGGGCGTACGGCACGACCAGGACGCAATAGGATCCGAGCGGGTTGACCAGACGGCCCGCCTCGATCCGGCTCTCCGCGAGGAGCCTGCTGTCGACAAAATCGGCGGCGATGGAGCGCTCGATGAAGAGCTTGCTGGTGTTGAGGAAGAACGCCTTTTGCGCGTTGGCAAGTCCGGGGCTGTTCCAAGCGCATACGCCTTCCCAGCCATGCCAGATCGCAAGCTCCGTAACCGGTTTTTTCCGTCCAAGCGCGAGTTGCAGTTTACGATGCGCCTGCATGGACTTGACGCTGTGGGGCCAGGTGTAGTGTCCCTCCTGCATGCAGGTATCGCTGTCGGAGCCGAACCAGATGTTGAACCAGTTGATATTCATGAGAGACATCAGATTTACGTTGCTGTGGATATTGGCCACGGTGGGCTTGAAATGCCAAGTATTCACCTCCGCTTCGCCAGATGTAGTGAGTCTGCCCAGTGATGAAGCCAGGACATACGCATACGCGACGGAGGCCTGGTCCCACCAGCAACAGTCGGTATAGCCGGCGTCCATGTTGTCGTTGAGACGGAAATAATCGCCTTCGCCCGCGCGGTAGTCGCTGATTCCTCCTTCGCCCTGCCAAGTGTGGTGTGTTCCGAAAATAAGGTTCTGTCCGAAAAGCTCCCGCGCCTTGGCGATGATATTGGCCTGTGCACGTACAAGTCCTTCGTTGAGAGTCCGGTAGTAGTCGAGACGGACTTTCACGGCTTCGCCCGACATTCCTGTTTCATCCAAAAGATTCAACTTGTCGGAGAGCTTGTATCCGTTGATCTCTTCAAACGCCTTGGCGAAAGCCCTGCCATAACGGTAGCTGTTCCAGTTTCCGTCTATGGCTGGTTCGTCCCAGCCAACGCCATCGAGCGGGATATTGCGGTAGCGCTCAAGCAGATCATCAAAGTAGAGCTTGAATCCTTCTGCCCAGAAATCGGCCAGTGTGTGTGAACAGAAACGGGCGTAGGCGACAATCTCTCCGGCCTTGACGCCCCGGAGTTCTCCTCTGACTTCGATCGTCTTGCAATTCTTGACAGGGACTCCTTCAGCGTAGTCAGACTCCCTGTGAATTCCTCCGTTCTGATAAGAGTCTCCGGTCTGGTAGGGATAAGGCGACTGACTGGCCTTTAGGTCGAGATTGACTTTGCGGACGACACCGTTGGTATGGAGATAAGCTACCTCGATGCCGTCGTAAACGGGCATTGCGCCTATCGCAGACGGAAAATCAATCCGCAGCAGCCAATGTCCGTCTGAGACCTTAGACACTACCCTTACAAGTTTGCATCCCATTGCATCAGGATACTGCCGGCCCATGTCGCCGCCGACGATCAGATGCGGTTCGCAGTCGAGGACCGCGCGAAGGTCTCTCGCATGGGCCTTCTTGACCGCTCGTGCGACGATGCCGACGATCTCCGGCGAACGGTGGGTGAAATTGCTGTTTCTCAAAAACAGCCTGATAATCCCAAAGCCGGAGTCGGCCAGCGTATCTACCGCCCTGTCAATGGATTCAGGATCGCGGAGCATCGGCTCGTTGATCCAGATGCCCATGCTTTGTTCATAATTCCTGGGTTTTGATTTTTGCGACATTATTTTTCCTTGTGTTCTATTTTTTAAGCAGTTCCGGATAATTCAACTGCCAGTCAAGCTCGCCCAAATGGCGCAGGTCCAGCAATGCATTACAGGCGGCTGCAGGATCGCGCCGCGCCTCCGGCGTCTTGAGCAGCGCAGTGTTGAACTCGCAATTTCCGGAAGTCGCCAGCAGATTGAATTTCAGGTTGGACGGCAGTATTTCAAGGCTTTTCACATAGAAGAAGCTGCTGAAAATCCCCAGCGCCGCCTGCCCGCCGTCCACCGTAATGCGGGCCGGATATTTTGGTGGATAGAGTTGCGTCGCGACAAAATTTATTTCGCCGCGGTAGTTCTCGATCCTCACAGAATCGCTGGCTTTCTGCTCGTCTGAACGGGTGATGTCCAGTTTGGGCATGCTCAACGTAACCCTCCCCGGTGCAGTTTCAGCGTTGCCGCGCAGCGTAATGGTATTCGGCAGCGCCTGCTCGACATAGAAGTCGCTGGCGATCAGCGATTGGTTGTCTTCAAGATATATGCTATGGTCGGAAATAGTTGCAAGGCGGGTGAGTATTCCAAAGAATCCGCCCCTCGCCTTTCCCTTGACCCAGACCGTCCCCTCGTAGCTGATAGGGGCAAGAATTGTCGCCGCTCCGGAGTTGAACGATTGAATATTCCCTTCCATGTTTTCCAGAATGACCGTGTCGTGTGCGGCAAGATCTTCCAACCGGAGCCCCAGTGTGAACGGACCATGGCAATATTTCCCAAAAACATAGATGCCGTGGTAACGTACGCGAGAACCGCTGGCTGAAGGATACTGTCTGATATCCGCGCCTGTGCCAACCCAGGACACCTTTCCGTCCTTGATGCTGCAACCGTCTCGCTTGACGGACAAATTCTCCAGTGTCAGTTCTCCGTCCGGATGGACATTGACAGCATTTTCATCCTGCTTTCCGGCGTAGATGATTTGAGAAAACAGACCGCTGCCGCCCAGGCCATAGTTGCTGCCTGTGAACTCCAGCGGCTTTGTGATCCGATAATTTCCTGTCGGCAGATAAGCGATGGCATTTCTACCGTGAGCTTTGGCGGCGTCAATGGCCTTCTGAATGGCAACAGTATCATCGGCGCGCCCGTCACCCAAGGCGCCGAAATCACGCCTGGCATCGAAATGCTTGCCGGGAAGAACCGCCTTTGCGGGAATGAAGGAAGTGTTTTCGTCCAGAATTGGCTTGGCGGCTGGCAGGTCCACAGTAACTGCAGATGTGAGAGAGTTGCTGTTCAGTTTGGCCGGACCGATGAGCTTATTGTTTCCCATGAGGATTGGCTGGGCGGAATCGGCCTGCAATGGCACAGCATCCGGGCTTTTGTGCTTGAAAGTATTGTTGAACAAAGTAAGAGGCGCTCCTCTGGAAACGATGGCCGCCTTCCCCTTCCAGTTGGCGACAAAACACTGTTCCACGGTGATCGGCGCCACGGGATTTCCGTAGTTCAGGAAAATTCCGGAGTTCACCGAGACCGAGCGCCGGATACTGGAACCATGTTCCGGATTGGCCATGACATCGAGCGCGTTGTTTTCAAATCGCGAGTTGCGAACGTAGAAATTGCCGTAGATGCACTCCACTCCGATCTGTGAATTATCCTTGAAGAGACAACCGTCAAACGTGTAGTTGTAGTCGTTGAAGGAGGTGAAGGAAACTCCTATCCGGCAGTTTTCGAAGACCGAATGGACAAAGGCGATTTCCGCTGTGGATTGTCCGTCCTTTTTATTATTCTCCGACAGCACCCCGTATTCACGGAAGTTGCGGAATGCCACGTATTGATGGAAAATGTGGGTCTCAAACAGGCTGTTGTTGTCATGGACATAGCCGATGGCGGCCCGGCTGTTCCCCTCGAAAACCAAACCCATCACACGGTTGTGCAACATGCCAAGCTCGCGGATCATCGTGCCGCCCTCTTTTCCTTCCCAGCGCAGAATCGTGCTTCTCCCATGCCCGTAGATGCCTGTTCCGAGCAGGCGTTTTTCCGACCCCTTGGGATTGGTTTTCTGAATACGCAGCTCGTCCTTGACAATATATGTTCCCGGCGGAAAGTAGATGACCACTCCGTCATCCAGCATGGAAAAAGCCTTCTGCAAGCTGGCCGTATCGTCGGTCTTTCCATCTCCTTTTGCTCCGAAATCCCGCACGTTCAGCCAGTCGGAACCGGGGTTCCAGTTGAGTTCCGGCAATCCACCTGCCGCCTGTTCAGACGCGGAAAGAGAAGCCTTGCCGGAAAAAAGATTACACCCCATAATCATACCTACTGTCATCAAGGATGCCAGCGCCAACGGCGTGAGCTGCATGAATGCTGTTTTCATTTTACCTCATGTATTGCTTTATATGCTACTCATTATTTTATATTATGATAATTGCAAAATTGCCTTGAACTGGCGCAAAACTAAAGGAGGGCGGACACTCCTGTCCGCCATTCGAGTTAGATTTCCGCGGGTAAGAAAACCCGCGCTCCTTTAAATTTTCAGTTTTGCAATCAGCTCACTCATTTATTCTGCGAAAATCGCAAGTAGCTTGCGACATCCCTGGCGCAAAGAGCAAATCACCTTGTTTTTTGCGCTCGGATATCGCAAACTACTTCTCCTTTAACGCTGCCACACAAGTAGGTCGGCGCCCCGATGTCTGACGATTCGGGATCTTCGACTTTAGCCTGAGCCTCTTCCTCCTTGGGCCAATTGCAAAACTCCGGTCGCGGCGAGTCGAAGATACCGATTCGATTTTCGACATCGGGGCGCGACCCTCCATTTTAATTACCTCTTCATGTTTTTGTTTTTTTCGCTTTCATGTTTCCTTATGTTTGTAGTAGGCGAATTTATACGCCGTGTTTGATAACGCGCAATAAATTGCGCTACTACGAACGGATTTCGCATTTTATTTGTTGTTATTCTCTCCTGAAACTGAACCACAAAGGCATCCCGATGTCTATCCGAGAATTGGGATAAACTCCGGCACAAAGGTTTTTATTGTCGCTTTAATTTTCATCTTCTTTATTCGATGTTGAATGTTCGATGTTTGTTTTTCTCGCACTCTCGCACTCCCGAACTTCTTTATCGCTGTCCCTTTCGTCCCTTTTGTCCCTTATGTCCTTTATATTTAAGTTTCACTTCGATAAAACCCCGAGGCGCAAACGCTCGGAGACGGTCGCGGTCTCCTGACTTCTGACTACTTTTGAAATTCCCTCCCTATACTATCAATTAATTACGGCATCCATGTTAAATTCAAATCCGGCACAACGCCGGCGTAAGGCCGGTTCCAGGCGGCGACATTGGGTGCGGCCGGCACCCAGCGCACGATGTTTTCACTGCCGTCTTTTTGTACGAGGCCACTTACGTCCACCCGTTTCATCCACGGCGGCGTCTGCAGTACCTGTCCGTTGATCGTCAGAAATCCGAGATGCTTCTGCGATTCAAGGAACACACGTTTCGCAGGCCATTCTTTCGGCAGAGTGAAACGGGTTTCAAGGTAGAGTCCTTTGACTTTTTCGCCAGGCTTCACAGGTTGCAGACGATTAAACGCGCTGGCGACAAACCACGAAGCAACCAGTGGCTCGGATTTCAACGCCGGCACGGAGGATTGCAGATAGAATAAGCCGGTAACACCGTTGGGCTTGGGTTGCCCTTTCTTCTCCTGCCCCGGTTTATTTTTGTTCGTCATCCCGGTTCCCGTGCCATTTACCTCGAGGCGAATCGTCAGCGATCCCGTGGTGGCGGCGTCCGTAACATCGAAAGAGAATCCCGGTAGAGCCGCAGGAGCTATAGGTTGCTTTATGGGCGCTTTTTTGTCGTTCACGAAAAGACGCCCCTCCGGGAGAATGCCCCAGAACCAGTGTTCCGCGTCAAAGACAAGCTCGACACGCCTGTCTTTCCAGGCTTCAGGGACGGAAATTGTTTTTTCAAATGTCGCCTTCGTGTTTTCCGGCAGGCCGAGCGTTCCAAAAGCCCCTATTCGGACTGTTTTGTCGGGCTGACCCTCGACTTTTAAAGTCCATCCGTCGGGTAGCGGAAGCATGTCTTCGGGCGTGGATATCACCTGTGGCTTGCGTATCTCAGGAATTGGCGGCAGTGCTCGCCATATCTGCGACTGCGTTTGGAACCAGTCGAGGGCCGAACGTGTGATGTCCGCCCTCGGCGCCACATAGACCCGCGATTGCATCAACCCATAGTCGGCGGCGGGAAACGTGACCTTCCCGTCCTGGTACGAAACCTTGACCTTGGGATGACCGAGCGCGCTGATCTCCACGGCTTCGGTGAGGGGCGCTTCGCGGCGAAGGCTGACCGTGGCGCTCCTGAACTCGTCGCCGTTCTTGGTCATCCGGGCCACGGGATAGAGGTCGAAGACGCCGTTCTTGCTGCGCCACCGCTCCGCCCACATTTCATTGAGCCCCGTCCAGCTGTCGCGCGGGACGCCCAGGCTCGTGAGAAATTCATCGAGCATTGCCCCGCGGCGTTCGTCGTTCACCCAGACTCCCGCGACATCCTTCATCCTTGTATAGAACGGAGTTCCAAGCAGAATGAAACGGCCGCGCCCTTCACGCACATCGGCGATGGCCATCGTTCCGTCGTCCCAGTTTGCGATTGAACGGATGTTATCCGCCTTCGAGGCGATGCTTATCGCGCCGCTATGTTCCTTGCCGAGATAGTCCACGGCCACGCCACTGCCTTCAATTTCCTTGCCCTTCAGGCTTGGCAGAAGCTCCTGTTCTTCCGAGAAACGCATTTTTGCGAGGGGCCATTTATGGTAGTTTTCATCCGACATATATTTCGGCGTGACAGTCAATCCCCAGGACTTGGCGAGATCCCATGAATCGCCTTTTGCGGGCGAATGCCGCCCGGTATGATGCTGCGCGATGAAAATTCCGCCGCTCCGCACATAGCGTTTTATTCCCTCTATCTCCTCTTCGTCCAAGAGCACGGTTCCATTATCTATTATCACGGGAAACTTGTCCATGGTCCCGTTCAGAATGTCGGGAACCTCGACGTATGCGAAGTTCCTTCCTACGCCCTGCAAGGCGCCGCGGGCGATGTCCCAGTTCCAAGGTTCCACGAAACCGAGACGGGTGGCGCGGGTCGAGCGCAAAACGCCTATCTTAGGTGTAGGCAGGCTCATCTTTCCTATACATCGGACAAGTTCGATATTTTTATCGAACCATGCCGACACTTCAGGTTTCCTAGTGCTGTAATGTGACACTGCGAATACAAGATCCACCGCGTCGGTTCCATACATCAGGTAGAAGGTCATCGCGTTCTGCATCTCGGCAACGCTGTTTGGAGGACCGCCCTGTTCGCAACTCCACGGCAGTCCGTGGCTTCGCGCGAGGCGGGCGCCGGTCATCGGCGCCCAGTAGCCGCCGGCTCCGCCAGTGTCGTGCTGGTATGCGCCATACTTTTCGGCCAACGGCGTGCTCATGTCCAACAGATTGATCATGGCCATCATTTTGAGCGGCCGGTTGGGATCGGCGCTGCGGCTTGCGCGCAGTGCGGATTCGATTTTGCCGACGCGAAGCCAGGCATCGAAGTTGACTGCATCGAACCAGAGGCGGTTTTCAGATTCGGTCATCATTGGATATTTTCTGAGGGCTGTAGATCCTAAGAAGCAATATCCCGGGATCGGCGTACCATGGGTGTTAAGCACAATCTGATTCTCTCCATCCTTGAGTGAATCGCCGACGATAAAGTTCTGATCGAAATCTCCTCTGTCGTCGCTGGTAGTCTCAAGTTTCTTGCCGTTGATCCATACACCGAAAATAGGAGTGTGGTTGCCGTGGTAGACATCGCGGGAGATGTGGAGAAATGTGAAATCCTTTGCGCGGCCTGCCGGAATGTTGACGCTCCGGCGCATCCAGTAATCCGGCTGCTTCTCCTTGTCACTCTGCCTATTCGGCTTGTAAACAAGGATCATCGGATCATTGCAGTCTCCCTCGGCCCAGTCATTCGGCGCCTTTGCCGGATCAAACCAAGCCTCTTTATCACCCTTGCGCTCAATGTCCTCGTGCATCTGCCATTTGCCGCGCAGGTCGAGGCAGGCGGCGGGATTCCAGCCGATGAAATCGCCGGGGCGCGGGACTTCAACGTTCTCCCATGAGCTGTAAAAATTGCGATCGCCCTTGTGCAATCTGCCGACAGTGGCGAGATCCATTCCAAGTTCCGTGCTGAGATAACCATGCCATAGCTGTTTTATACCAGGAGTGTTCAGTGATGACGCAAGAATATCCACACCTGCCTCCGGAATCTCGGTGCAACCATGCATTCCGACAAAGTTGGGATCAGCTTGGAGAAGTTCCGCCAGCCGTCTGCGCAAATCAAAAATATAAGGATCTACGGCGGGAACAGGCTCCAACGCGCCTGCGCAGGTGTTCTTCTGATATTCCAGCCAGGGCGCAGTCACGGTCTTGCCCGGCTCCGGGAGAACATAAGGCAAAGGCTCCCTGTTCCACAGCCATTCATGACTCGCAGGAAAGAAAAGAACACGGTATGGAAGATCGTATTTTGCAGCCATCGCAGTATGCCAGTTGAAGATTGAAGTGTCGAGAATTCCTGGTCCGACAAGACGTGATTCTGTAGGTGACAGCGTGCACATCGCCAGTTTGCGGTCGCGTAACCATTCAAAGTCGGAAGGCAGGACATACTGGTCTCCTCCGCCGCCGACCCATACGCCGGGACCGGCATTGTCAAAACAATCGAGCCATCTTGGGTAGGCCTTTTCCGGAACCGCCTGCCATGAAGCGGCTTTGCAGTCCTTGACGAGGCGCGTCAACGCGTCCTTGCTCAGAGCGTAAAGTTCATGGAATTTCGAGCCGTCAAGTCCAAGCAGCCAGCATCCCGCGCCCTCAAGTTCGAGCATTGTACCAGGCAGTTTGCTGCCAGCGACGATTTTCAGGTCGCCGAAAGCCAACAGATCGGCAAGACGCTTCGACGCGCATATCTTCGCGCGCACGGTGTCCTCTGCGGCAAAAGTGGTCCAGGAAGAATCGTTTTCCCTGCCGAGGATGCGCATTGACACCTCCACATATCCGAAACCCCTTGTCCCGGCCTTGAAGTTCTCGCCTTCAGCCGTAGCCGCAGATTCGAAAGCAACAGCCATGTCAAGCACACCCATCCATGACAGCGCCATTACAAATGCGCCTTTCATAGAGACCCTTTTCAGTTCTGAGATTTTCATCTTCTCCTCCTTTAGAATTAAAGTTTCCAATTTAAAAATTTCCGAACTTTCGCATTTCCGAACTCCTGCACTTCTCAATCATTTTCTACTTTCTAATTTTTACTTCCTACTTTTTTCCCCTTTTGTCCTTTTCGTCCCTTATGTCCTTTTATATCTCAGTTTCATTTTGACAAAACTGCAAATCTGAATATATTCAAACTATTATATATATATTCAATAT
>JAGVIF010000278.1 GCA_020056205.1 Lentisphaeria bacterium
AGTATATATCTCCCATGCGTCGTAAACTCTGCCGTCAGACTTGAGAAGCTTCTGGTCGGACGGAAGAAAGTCGGGGTAATTTTTCTTTAAATACAGAAGTTCCGCCGAGGCGCCTTCATACGCATTTCTGGCGCCTTTTATCACCAGCGCATCGAGGGGCGATGTCCCTCCTCCGCCATAAAGAGAGACATCCTTGTTTTTAATTATCAACGAATAAGACGCAGGCAAGTCCTCTGTCCCTCCGCCTTGAAAGGCAGAACAACCCGCGCACAACGACAAAAGCGTGAATAAATATAAAAACCTTTTCATCTCACCTCCGGCAAAATTGTGAACCGCCGCGTAAATATTCACTGAACCATGCCTGCCTGCGCGTTACACGCAGACAGGTTTCTTTCAGTGAATATTTACATATGGAAAAATGCAAAATCGCGTGATTTAATATTTTTCAAATGTTTTTCTCGGAAAATTCAATCGAACATATTGATTTTGCATTTTTCTTTTGTATAAGTTCAGCAAAATACCTGCATGCACGCGAACACGCATATGCAGGCGGGGTTTGCTGAACTTATACCTTTCAAGTTTGGATTCGCATTCCTCGAGGGCCTCCGATACCTCGGTATCGGAAGCCTCTCCGAATGCAAACCAATCCTCAAAATCTTCGCAACCAAAAGTTGAATTTTCACCCTTATAGAGTATAATTAAGCCCCTCTTTAAAATAAAACAAAAAGCGATCTCTCTTAATGAGAATAATTGTTCCGCTAAAACAGGTGCCGGAGACAAAATCCGTAAAGATGGATGAAAAGACCGGCACAATAATACGAGAGGGAGTCGAATCAATAATCAATCCCCTCGATTTATACGCAATAGAATTGGCCATACAATTAAAAGAAAAATACGGGGCGATGCTTGTCGGAATATCAATGGGGCCGCCAAAAGCCGCCGACGCGCTCAAAGAGGCAATATCAATGGGCATTGACGAGGCTTTCCTGTTAAGCGACAAAGCCCTCGCAGGCTCCGACACCTGGTCAACAGCCTACGCCATCGCCAAAATGATAAAAAAAATCGGAGACTATTCCATCATCATTTGCGGAGAGAGAGCCACCGACGGCGACACCGGGCAGGTAGGCCCTGAAATCGCCTCATACCTCGAAATACCAGTCCTCACCTACGTGAACAAATTCATCGAAATAAAAGAAAACGAAATTTTCGTCCATCGCCAAGTCGAGGAAGGCTCCGAAATCCTATCATCTTCTCTTCCAACCCTCCTGACCGTGGTAAAGGAAGTCAGCGAACCGAGACTCCCGACTCTCCGCGGAAAATTGAAGGCCAAAAAAACAATAATCCCATGCGTAAAAGTTGACGAACTTGATATCGCCATTGAAAAAATAGGATTGCAGGGTTCTCCGACAAGAGTCGCCAAAATATTCCGTCCGAAAGTCGCCCGCGAGTGCGAAAAACACTTCGCAAAGGACCCCTCAAAAATCGGCCCCGCCGTAAATGCCCTCGCGGCATACCTCAACAAAAAGAACTTGTTATGAAAAATTCAGAATTCTCCGATATATGGATACTTGCCGAACAACACAACGGCAAACTGCTCAGAATTTCATATGAGCTTCTGACACGGGGCATGGCTCTCGCAAAAAAAAAATCATGCAAACTCTGCGCAATAGTCTTCAGTTCGGGGGTTGAGAACGACGAGCTTGAAAAATTAATCGCCTGCGGCGCGGACAAAGTCATATCCGTCGAAAACCCGCAGCTTGAACATTTTCTCCCTGAACCATATTCCGCATGCATGTCAGACCTGATTGAAAAATATAAACCGGAAGTCATACTTGCCGGCGCCACTTCAACCGGCAGAACACTCATGCCATATACCGCCATGAGAGCCTGCGCAGGTCTTACCGCCGACTGCACTCAACTCGATATTGAGAGCGCCACCGGCAACCTGCTCCAGACCCGCCCGGCTATCGGCGGAAATATTATGGCCACAATCAAAACTCCCGACCGCAGGCCACAAATGGCCACAGTAAGACCCCGCTCGACAAAACCCTCCGAGCCAATGAAAAACAGAAAAGGAGAAATAATAAGGATAAAGCCCAACGAGAAACTCATGTTAAGCAGAGTCAAATACAGGGGATTCATCCCGCTCGAAGAAAAACACGGAATACAAGATGCCGAAAAAGTGGTCTTAGTCGGCAGAGGAATAAAAAAAGCGGAGAATATCGCCATGGCAAGGGAACTTGCCGATTGCATCGGGGCATCGCTCGGAGCGACGAGAGACGTGGTTGACAGAGGCTGGCTGAGTTATCCTCATCAGGTCGGATTGAGCGGAAAAACCATCACCCCAAAACTTTATATAGGACTCGGGGTCTCCGGCGCCATACAGCACCTAGCCGGAATGCAGACCGCCGAGACAATCGTAGCCGTGAACATTGATCCGGAAGCGCAAATATTCAAAGTCGCCGATTTCGGAATCGTAGGCGACATATTCGAGATCGTCCCGGCGATGATAAGAGAGATAAGGGCGAAAAGTCTTCCTGTATCCGTGACGGGTTCGACATAAATAATTTATACCATGTTGGCGTCTTTAAGAAAACTATTGTTAAAAGTTATTCCGATCGCGCAAGACGAAATAAAATATGGCGGATTGGCAATGTTGAAATTATGCTTCAAGCGGAAGAAAGTTTAAAAAAAGATATTACTGTTTTTGCCAATTTTAAAATTGGAGACTCGATTTCTTTATATTTTGAGGTTGAAGATTTAGAAAACTTTTACAATCTATTGCAGATTTAAAAAATAAAAAGGAGAGCATTATATGAAAATCGCGGTTTTATTTGCAGAAGGCAGGGTAAAAGGCAAAATCAATGTTGTCAACGGTTCTCTGAAAAAACTGGCTGTGGACGGTAAAGGCAAAGCTTCCGGAAACGAATTTCATCTCCCGGACGGAGGGCGACTGGAAATCTCTCTCGGCGGTTTTACCGTGAAAAGAGGAGCGTCTCCTACAATGATAAATGTTTTGACGGAGAAGAATCCTTTTTCTTTTTTTCTCAGGGATGTGAATCCTGGAAACCCGATCTACATACCTGAATTTCAGACAGCTGTAGTTCCCGGGGCGGACGCAAGAAACTTCCGGCAGGTGGCGGACGCGATAGCCGGCAAAATGTTGCTTTCCGATTTCGGGCGCTTTGAAAACGAACCTGAAGAATCCTATGAAAAAGCCTGCGAGCACAATACCGAGCAGTATTGCCAGACCTGGCTCGGCATCGGCCGCGATATGCGCATGTTCCGGGTCGGTTACCAACCGAATTTCAAATACTGGGGACAGATACAGCCGTGCTACCATTCCATGCCGCAATCCAATCCTGCTGAAAAAGACACCAGATACCAGATCAATTTTGAAATCGGCCCGGGCTCCAGCTGCCGCACGAAAACTGTCCGGCATCTTGAATGCGGCGTACTTCCTATCCTCCGTGCCGTACAGGACGAAGCCGATGTCCAGTACCACATAAGATCCTTTGCTTCATTAGAGAAAAATACACTTTCAAAAAATGCCGTGCGCGGTTCAGATTGGCGGGCATGTTATCCCAATACCGGAGGGAATATGATTTCCCCTGAAGATAAAGAGAAAATCAAAGGTCTGCTAAACACGGAAATGAATGGGCGTGAACAGGAAATCATCTGCGCATTCCGCGTAGAGGCTGTCAATACCGGTAAAACTCCAAATTATGCCTTTTTCAAAGCCCCTCACTGCGTCCTCCACAGCAATAATAAATGTCCTGATGAATGCAGGTTTGAAAACGGAATGTCATGGTTCAGGAAAATGGACAAAGTGTATGCGGTGTCCCGTATTGACGGCGACCCCATGTGCGACGAGGAAATGAGCATCCTGATCCAGCCCGGACAAAAAGTGGTTTTCGATATTCTGGTTCCGCATTCCCCTCTTACACTGAAACGCGCAGAAAAACTCTCCAAATGGGATTTCGAAAAACATCTCGGCGCATGTCGCGATTTCTGGCTCAAAAAACTTGACAGCGCCGCGAAAATCGCTGTTCCGGAAACGGCAATAGACGAGCGGATTAAAGCCGGACTTCTACATTGCGACCTTGCAACGCTTGGATTGGAGCCAGACGGTCCTGCGTTGGCGACTATCGGCTGGTATTCTCCAATAGGCACGGAAAGCGCGCCGATTATTCAATTCTATGATTCGATGGGGTGGCATAAGCTCGCAGAACGCTCGATTCAGTTCTTCCTCGAAAGGCAGCTTGAGATCGGATTTATCCAGAATTTCGCCAATTATCAAAGCGAAACCGGGCCTCTCCTCTGGACTGCCGGTGAACATTTCCGCTATACCCGGGACACCGCATGGCTGAAACGCGTCATGCCAAAACTCAAAAAAGCCGCCGCCTACCTGCTGGCCTGGCGTGAACGCAACAAGTGTCCGGAACTTAAAAACACAGGCTGTTACGGATTGGTTGACGGCAAAGTCGCTGATCCAGAAGATTATTTTCATTCCTATTTCCTCAATGCCGGAACCTACATTGGATTATCCCGTATGGTTGAGATGACAGCCGCCCTTGATTCATCTTATTCAAAAACCCTGGAAAAGGAAATTAAAGATTACAGGAAGGATATAGTCAATTCTGTTTATCACTCTCAGTCCAGAGCTCCGATAGTTCCGGTCGGGGACGGCTCGTGGGCTCCGGCGCTGCCATCCTGGGCGGAATATACCGGCGCGCATCACCTCTATGCCGATGGCGGAAATTGCTTCACCCATGGCGGCTTTCCATTGCGTAGTTCGATTATTGGCGCCAACTGGCTGATCATGCAGGAAGCGCTTGAGCCGAATGAGCAGGCTTCCGACTTCATCCAGAAGACAAACCAGTATCCATTGACCCGGGAAAACGCCGCGCTCAGTCAGCCGTATTACAGCCGGCACGATTTTGCGCACATAAAACGCGGTGAAGTCAAGGCGTTTCTGAAAATGTATTATAATCAGTTCACCGGTCTGCAGGATCGAGAGACCTACACTTTCTGGGAACACTACTTCCATGTCAGCGAGCACAAGACCCATGAGGAGGCATGGTTCCTGATGCAGACCCGCTGGATGTTGTATCTCGAAGAAGGCGATACCTTGAGCATGCTCAAGGCAATTCCGCGCCGCTGGCTCGAAGACGGAAAGCAGATTGTCATGGACGGGGTGAAATCATATTTCGGTTCGATCAGATTCAAAACCGAATCCGATTTGAAAAACAATCTTATAAAAGCTGAAATCAGACTGGAGTCCGGCGGATTGCCTGCGAACGTCGCAATCCGCCTGCCGCATCCG
Source organism: Lentisphaeria bacterium (assembly GCA_020056205.1). GTDB lineage: Bacteria > Verrucomicrobiota > Lentisphaeria > Victivallales > GWF2-50-93 > JAGVIF01. The sequence goes on from JAGVIF010000278.1 coordinate 5,327, forward strand.
GAAGGGTTAAAGGCGGCGGCATGTGAAGGCGGCGACTACGATCCGGCAACGGAAACCGTGACAGCAGCCAATTTCAAGGGCTGGGCATCCGTGACTTTGAGATTTTGAGTCCACCTTTGGAGAAGCAGTCCTTGATTTTTACATGTGTACGTTTTTTTGGATGAGCTCTAATCCAAATTTCGCGCCCTAAAAAATAAACATGTTGATAATCAAATAATAAACTCATTCTCGCATTTGCGCCGCCGGGGATGCCCTCACGGAATCAGGGTCTTGTCCCGATATAACGGAAATAGATTGGAATATATTCTATGAATACTGATCCAGAAGAATTATTGAAGTTTGAAAAGTTCAAGTCCGAGCTTGGCCGTCTTGTTGACCAGTTCGGGCGCAATATCAGCCAATACAAGAGCGGCGCCTATGACGAAGCCAGCCTCCGCCAGGAATTCCTGAACCCCCTATTCCGCGCTCTCGGATGGGATATCGAGAACAAGGCTGGTCTCATCCCCCAGCGCCGCGAAGTGGAGATTGAGAGCCGTACGGAGATCGACGGACGGCAGAAACGCGCCGACTACCTTTTTAGGACAGACCGACAGGACCGCTTCATCTGCGAAGCGAAGAAACCGGCGGAAGCAATGATTGCGCGCCACGCATTCCAGGCTAAACGTTATGCCTGGAACAAAGGGCTGGTGCTGGCGGTTCTGAGCGACTTCGAGGAAATGCTGGTCTATGTGGTCGGAAGCAAACCCCACCCGGAGGAAAGCAAAGTTGGCCTGTATAAGACTTGGAATTTTCAGCAGTATCCGCTGGTTGCGCAGGAAATGTGGGATTTGCTCGGACGTTCCGCCGTGGCCGCCGGAAGCATCGAGAAACTGATCGAACAGCTTCCCCGTAAGCCTGCGGCCAAGGGAAAGGCGCGCCAGCAGTGGCTCATCAAACCGGACCGCAACCGCGCCCTTGATGTGGATTTCCTCAATTTCCTCGATGAAGCCCGACGCGAACTCGCCTCCGATCTCCTTCGCCACAACGACCGCGCGGACATCCTCGAAGGAACCAGGCTCAACGAGGCGGCACAGCGCATCCTCGACCGGCTCCTCTTCCTGCTAATCTGTGAAGACAGGGATATTGACACTGGCCGCCCTCTTGCGCAGATACTGAAATCCTGGCGTGATACTGCGGACGATCCGGTTCCACGTCGGGTACGGCAATCCGAACTGCTAATCCATGAAGACGACAGCGGATATGCCTCCAAGAGCAAGGCAAAGCCAAGACAGTCCCTCTGGCGTGATGTTGTTGACCATTTCCGCGCGCTCGACCGACGTCCGCCGTCGCATATCCCGTTCTTCAACGGTAATCTGTTCAAACCTCATTTCAGCGAGGAATTAAATGTAAGTGACGAATGGATCGCAGGTTTTCTCGACGACGCGGGCGATGAGGAATCTCCATATCTTTTCAACATAATCCCCGTGGAAATACTCGGCGCCGTCTACGAACGTTTCCTCGGCAAGATTGTCCGCCCCCACGGGCGCGGCGTAATCATCGAGGAAAAACCCGAAGTCCGCAAGGCGGGCGGCGTATATTACACCCCGCGCTACATTGTTGATTACATCGTCGAGCAGACCGTCGGAAAACTTCTTGAAGACAAAAAGCCCGAACAGACGCTCAAGTTCCGAATCCTCGATCCCGCCTGCGGTTCCGGCAGTTTCCTCATCCGAGCCTTCGAACGTGTCTGCGAACACTGGCAGACTGTACTGACAAAGGAAGAAAAGGAACGCCGCCGCAATTATTGCTGGATTGACAAGGAGACCGGAGACGTGCATCTCACCACTAATCTTAAGCATCGGATTCTGACCGCGAACATCTACGGTGTGGACATTGACCCCGGCGCCGTGGAAGTCACACAGCTTTCACTCTATCTCAAGATGCTGGAAGGCGAGAACCGTACCACCATTGCCAATGAGCGCGACCTCTTCGGCAGCGACGAAGCGCTCCTGCCGCCTCTCGAAAACAATATCAAGTGTGGAAATTCTCTAATCGCTTCGGATTTCTCTATCATGCCGGACGACCTTATCCGCGTGAAAGCCTTCGACTGGGACGTGCAATTCCCCGCCATCATGAAGGCGGGTGGGTTTGATGCTGTCGTCGGAAATCCACCATATGGAATGGTTCTTGATGAAAACGCGAAAGAGTATTTTGAAAACAACTATCGCTCGCCAGAAGGACGCTTTGACACTTTCGAACTCTTTTTTGAAAGAGCTATAAAGCTTGGGAAACAAGATAGCGGAAGGGCAATGTTCATCATTCCATCGCCATTCCTGACCAATGTTTACAGTAGAAAACTTCGCCAGTTCCTTTTGCGGGAAACGATTATCACAGAGATTACGAATTTCGGAATCAATGTGTTTGCCGATCCGACTGTGCATACATGCATAATCGGAACCTCTCCGAATAAAATAACTAAGAATTACGTGTTAGTTCGCAAGCAAGTGTTAAAACCTGAAGAACTGTCCAACGAATTTGACTATTCTATAATTCAGTCACAACTCGCTCAGGGAGAGAACTACACATTCGATATCTTCCTATCGCCAGAATTACGTGGGCTTGTCGACAAACTCAAAGAAAAATCGATACCCCTCGCTGATATATGCTACATCCGACAGTGTATCAAGACAGGTAATGACGAAAAATTTGTAATCAACTCACCTGTTCACCCTGGGCGGGATTGGAAAATCAGCCTACGTGGTCGATCAATCGACAGATATGGAGTTCACGAGAAGGACTTGTGGGTAAAATACGGCAATTGGTTAGCCCGTAACTGGCAGAACAAATCTTTTTATGAAACTACTAAGATTGCGGTTCGGGAAACTGGCGCACGAATAACTGCTACAGTGGACAAAGAAAACCGATATTTTTTAAGCTCCCTCTATTCAGTATATCCAATAAAAGAATCAGAGCCTCATTCGATAGAATATTTACTTGCCATAATCAACTCGAGAATAGCGACTTGGTTTGTCCGATTGATTGCATTTGAACTCACCGACGGAGCGTTTACAAAGATCCGGACAAATCAATTTGGACGTCTTCCCATTCGGTTGATCAACTTTAATACCCCCGCCGACCGCGCCCGCCACGACAGGTTGGTTTCGTTGGTTGACAAGATGCTTTTGCTTGTGCCGAAGTTGAGGGCGGCGAAGTCTGATGCGGAGCGCGCCACGCTGCAGAACGCCGCTACCGCCACCGACCGGCAGATTGATTCCCTCGTATATGAACTCTACGGCCTGAGCGACGAGGAAATCAAAATCGTGGAGGGGAAATCGTAACTATGCCTGTCAAGAACATACATGGCGAAGCTTTCACCGAAGAAACCCTTCTGAAACTTGAAATATTCAAGGAATACGCAGAGGCTTGGCTTCCTGTATTCGTCCAGAAAAACTTTAAGCAAATTGGGATATTTGACTTTTTTGCAGGCTCCGGTTATGACAGCGTCAAGAACCCCGGAAGTCCAATTCTATTGCTTGATACTGTCGCTAAATATGAATCTGAAATTCGGAATCGAGGGATACAAGTAAACCTATACTTCAACGACAATGACAAGGACAAGTATCAGGAACTTAAAAAGGCAGTAGATGAATGGAAGCTTGAAAACAAACAGCTATCTATGCATCTATCTATCGTCATTGAAAACAATGATTTCAAGCAGGCCTTTTCCAATCACGACAATACATTAAAAATGAATATGCCGAAGTTGATATATCTTGACCAAAACAGGATCAAGCAGATAACCGAAGATGTATTCAAAAAACTTGAGTCGCTTAAAATGACAGATTTTATGTTTTTTATATCTTCATCGTATCTTTCGCGGTTTGGGCAGGAGGAATCATTTAAAACCCATTTCCCGGACGTGGATCAGGATCAATTAAAGGGAATTCGTCGTAGACAAGTACACTCCTTTATCCTTGAATACTACAAGGGCAAGCTACCACGTGAGAGTTCTCTCAGGCTTTATCCTTTTAGTTTAAAAAAAGGGCCTAACGAGCCAATTGCAAAAGTCAAAACCAGCGCCGATGAAGGAGATTGTGAAATTCAGACGAGCCACAAAACCGGAGGCATACCCAAAGCGGTATGTCG
>JAGVIF010000424.1 GCA_020056205.1 Lentisphaeria bacterium
AGAAAATTTCTAATACGAGCAATACGGCATTTTTGAAGGAAGCCTATAAAATACTGTTCAATTTTCCCACCTTCTGCCTTATGGTTCTGTGTCAACTTATGCCTGTTCAAGAAAAAATAAGCGTTGCGGAGGTAATCTCTTTTCCCAAGAGCTCGCCAAAGCAACAAAAGAGAAACAATATCAATCAGAAAAGTCAACACAGGAGCTTTTACAAAGAAAAAAACATAAAAAAGCATTAAAATTTCCTCGAATTTTCTTGCAGGTGCAAAAATATACAGAGCAAAACATGCCATCCAAAACACCCATGAAAAGTTATTATTGCCTTTGCTGCCATGAGTAGGCATATAAAAAATACTAACAAACAACAGAATCCCCGTAGGAGGAAGAATCCAGGCATTTGCAAGCTCTTCGACAGGCATGCTTCCCCTAATTAGAACAATGCAGGCAATTAGGAGCATAAGAAAAATGTTGAAAATTATGGCGGACGTAAAAATGAACTTCCGCGATTCCAGCGTAAACGACGGCAACATGAAAGTAAAAGGTTTCCTGAACAATTCCATTATTATGGGAGTAAGCAAGCACGCGCCTGCCAAGATATTCGTCATTAAAACGGCATATGTCAATGCTCCAAAAGTGGTCTTATCGTGAAAAAAGGTTCTTGAATATTGTGATCTTGATATAAATAAAAACAGAATTATATACAACCATCCAAGCCAAGAACTCAGAATCAGTTTAAAATTTTGTATCAGCGGGTTCATGGTTACGCCCCCTTCTCCGAAGTCATAATGATTTTATAGATTTCATCGAGAGAGAGGCGGCGCGGCTCGATTTTGCAAGTCAGAGAATCTTCAAGTTCGCTGATTTTGGCGGTTCCCGGATTTTTTGCTGTCAAGACCGCGCGGTTTTTATCCCTTTTGCACGAGACAATGTCCTTGAGGGGAATTTCGTCGGACAGGCCGGACGCCGAATTTGAAGACAGGCTCAACTCGATAAATTCCTCTTTGAGTTCATCAAATCCGCAGTCGCGAACGATACTGCCCTTATGCATTAAGACGACATGGTCTATTATTTTCTCGACATCGGTGAGGATGTGCGATGAAATAATGATAGTCCTGTTCTGCGTTTGTATTATTTCCATCAGAGTGTCGAGGAATTTCATTCTTGCGAGCGGGTCAAGGGCGGCGGCAGGTTCATCAAGGATTAAGAGTTCCGGTTCGTGCGCTATCGCAATCAGAATCGAAATTCTCTGTCTTTCTCCCGGAGACAATCCTCCTATTTTTCTGTCCATAGGTATCTCGAAATCTCTGACGAATTTTTCCACAATGTCATTGTTCCAACTCTTATAGTAGCTTGACACATAGCCGATAAAATTTGATACCTTCAGCCAAGAGATGAGATCCCCGTCTTGGTGAACATAACCGATTTTAGAAAGAGCTTTCGCGTCAAGGTCTTTTGCCGGAGAGCCCAGCGTTTCACAGCTTCCGCCGTCAGGCAGATAAAGGCCTATCATACTGCGCAAGAGCGTGCTCTTGCCGCAACCGTTTTCTCCGAGCAGTCCGATTATTTTCCCCCTGTGAAGATCAAGGGTTATATTTTTCAGAGCCGCGATTTTTTTGAATTTCTTGGAGAGGCCGGATATTTTTACGACGGGGTCGGGGCTCATGATATTAGTCCTCCGTTGTTGTTTTGAATTTTTTATAGTGCCGGGAGAAAATTTTCATGGCGGCTTCCTCGTTGACGCCCAGTTGAGCCGTCTTGATGGCCGCGCTTTTTAGGATTTCGTTGGCAAGCTCAGTTTTGATTCCGGCGCTTTTTCCCGACTCCATTTTTTCCACAAAAAGCCCGATTCCTCTGCGCCTCTCAAGATATCCCTCCGACTCCAGCATGGAATACGCTTTGCTGAGCGTCATCGGATTTATTTTGAGTTCCGCAGAAAATTCCCTGACAGGCGGGACTTGTTCGCCGGGCTTGAGTTGGCCGGTCAGAATCTGTTGGCTGACCTGCTCAAAAATCTGCCGGAATATCGGCATTCCGCCGCTCGTATTTATAATTATAATCATTGTATATTAGCGGAATAATACACCAATACCGCACAAATGCAAACACGGAAATAAAAAAATGCGTATTTTTTATAAAATGCGGGTTAAGAAAAGCTGGAACTTTCCATTGTTACTGTGCGCCGATCACATTTTTGGCTTGCGCCACAGCATTTATCGCGATGGAATATGCCGTGAGTCTCATGTCCTCATTTTTTTTCGCGTATAGGAATGTTTTTTTTGTAATGCGTTTCATTTTTCGTTCGAGTCTTGATATGATGGCGCTTTCGTCCCAGTACTCGCCCTGTTTATTTTGCAGCCATTCAAAATAAGAAACGATAACCCCGCCGGCGTTGGCCATTATATCCGGCGCGATAATCACTTTTTTTTCGAGCAGATAGTTATGAGCGGGAGGTGTAAGCGGGCCGTTTGCTCCCTCTATGATTACTTTTGCCTGAATTTTTTTCATATTGCCCGCATTGATTTCAGATTCTTTCGCGCAAGGCATTAGTATGTCACATTTGATACAAATAGCGTCTTCCGCCGCCATATTTCCCTGAAAATCGCGGGGATTTTTAAAAATTCTCTCCACGTCAAGCCCCTTTGAGTTAAACAGAGCGCCGCCTCCGCCGAAAAGATAGGGGTCTATTAGCGAAATCACTTTTGCGCCTTTGCGGTGGGCAAGAAGGGCGGCATGTGAACCGACGTTTCCAAATCCTTGAATGACAATTGTTTTATTTTTCAAATTTCCGAGCAGTTCTTCGGCGCAGAATACAACCCCGAACCCTGTTGCCTGAGTTCGTCCGTGGGATCCTCCAAACCCGACAGGTTTTCCCGTAACTATGCCTGGGGAAATGACTCCGTGATAAATATCCTCGTATCGGCTTCTCATCCATGCCATTACCTGGGCATTAGTTCCCATGTCGGGAGCGGGAATGTCTTTATCCGGACCAAGAATATCGGCAAACGCTCTTATATACCCTTTTGACACCCGTTCAAGCTCGCTCTCAGAAAGAATTCTCGGGTCAACAACAAGGCCTCCCTTGGCTCCGCCAAAAGGAATTTCGGACAGGGCGCATTTCCATGTCATATTTGACGCAAGCGCTTGCGTGTGCTGCAGATCCGCATCCACATCAAATCTAATTCCGCCCTTATATGGGCCAAGATTGTTGTTGTGTTGAACTCTGCTTCCGACGAGAAGCCTTGTAGAGCCGTCATCCATCTTCAGGCTGATTTTATTTTCCACGCTGCGATCGGGGATCATGATTCTTTCCCCTATGTTTTGTTTTGGGAAACGGGAGTCAAGATTCGTTTTTAGGATTGCTTCCTGGAGATAACAATTGACGTTTTCAAGAAAAGAACCCTCTTTAAATTCGATGCCGCGTTTAATTTTCATTCCTCACCTATAAATATTTTAAAGATAATCCAAAGCGAAGCCGGTCTTCGCCCGGAAGCCGCGCCTCGGCAGGCATGGGCTTCGCTCCTTCGACCGTCGGCGGAGCATGGCGTTGTTCCAGTAGCTTGCGACATCCCCCTTTTGGCGCAAAGAGCAAATCACCTTGTTTCTTGCGCTCGGAGATCGCAAACTACTTTTTCCATAATCCAACCGTCCGCTATCCTGTGGGATGACTCTGTTTGGATTCATCACTTTTTCTTGTCGGTGATTGGATTAAAGCGTTCGGCTTTTTTTATCAGCGAATCGCTGCTCCAGAATTCGGTGAAATCTTTTTCAAATTTTGTCATATCCACGTCCTTCCACGTGTCTTCGTCGGCCTTTTTGCGGTCGCCTGTCTCCACGAGGGAATCGTAGTATTTGGATGGAATTTCGGAATAGTTGTTTTTTTCTTTGATAACCTGCGAGCCTTTTTGGAGGAAAAACATCAAGCCCCATGCGAGAGCGTGATTCTTGTCAAGTGAACTTTTATTCGCAAATTCCTCGTCTGAAATGCCGACGAACTTTTTTATATCTATCGCGGAGGATGCGAGCTTTTTCATCAAATCCAGCCTTTCAGTGAGGTTTATTTCAAATTTGTCGCCCCCCCTGAAATTTATTCCCTTGAAAAATGCGGCGCTTCCCACGTTGAACCAGATTGAAGAAGAAGCCTCGCCAACCGCGTAATGAAGATACTGTTGAAAACTTGCGTAATAGGTTATGTCTATCATTATCTTGCGGTTGTTGGAGCGTGATGCCCAATCAAACGGAGAAATTATCAGTTCCTTTCGGCTTGGCTCCCAACGCCCGGCTGTCCATTCAGATCCAGTCCCCGCATATTTTAGATAATCATCGCGCTTGTCGAAAAATCTGCATACGCTTACCGCCTTCAGCGGAATTTTCAACGGATAAAACGCGGCAAAAACGCTCCTGCTTTTCTCAAGATTTTCTCCCATGTCCTTTATAGTTTTCTTGTTTGTGATATTATACACTAAAATAAAATTTTCCGTCTCCGTATAATTCCAGTCCTTGAAATTCTGTATATTTTTTATTACATTTTCTTTGCTTGCCAAATACTCGGGGGTTCTTTCAATGTTTTTGAGGCTTCCGGCTGTTCCGGAGACGGCGGGGGCGGTCTTTGTTTTCGGCTTTGAAAAAGCGAAAGACAGCAATGAGGAGGCTATGGCTTTTTCGTTCTTGGCGACATCCGAAAGCGGAACGGCGTCGTAGCATACCGCAAATTTCAATTCCGGAAAATCTTTTGGAGAGAGGAGATATATTGATTTGCGCGCATCCTTCGCGGTATCGCCGGTGATATACTTTGTTATGGTACAGTTTTTCGGAGATTCCACGCTTTTGAGTTCTTTATCAGGCGACAAATCTTCTTCCGAGAAAAAAGCCCTCATCCACTTGGAAACGGAGTCGGCGTCGGATAAGTCAACCATTTGCGCATCCTTCCGCCACTCGTCGTAGTCTTTTTTCGGGACAAGCCCCTTGTATTGTTTTTCGTTCCCTATTTCAGGGGGGGCAATGCTTATTTTTCCGATGATTATCTTTCCAACCTCTCCCTGCCATACTCCGGCGCATTGTTCGCTCATCCAGAGCTTATTCGGATTGTAACGCTCATATTTTTCTCCGGTTTCACGGTTCTCAAACGTGCGTGTTTCCGGCATAGGCAGGGGACTTGACGCGCAATCCTTGAAGCTCTTAAATTTGATCCCGTCCGCATCAAGGCTTTCAACGGCGCCTATTTTAAAATAAATCTTCTGAGGCGCGGATGACAGGCAAACCGGCAGCAATAGCAAGAATGCCGAAATTAAAGAGAGAGCAATATTTTCACGCTTTTTCATGCCCTTAAGGTATTCTCTCCTTTAAAAAAAACAATACATTGAAAACATATTGGAAAAATCAGAATTCAAATATAATTTGAAGAAAACCAGGATAAACCATGGACAACATCAACGCGCTGCCTATAGAACACAAGCTTTATGGAGACATATCAAAACTTGTTTTTTCAAGCGATGACAGCGATTATTCCGTGATAAAAATACTTACGCCGGAAGGAGCGGAGCGCACCGCCGTCGGCAATTTCTCCGGAGCCTTCGAAGGGCAAAGCATAGAAATGACGGGATACTGGGAGAAACATAAGGAGCATGGACAGCAGTTCAGAGCCAAAACCTTCAAATTTTCCCTTCCAAAAACACCGGACGGCATAAAGAAATATCTCTCATCCGGACTCATACCTGGAATCGGGCCAAAGTTTGCCGAACGCATTGTCGAAAAATTCGGGACAATGACTATTGGAATACTTGACAATTACTCCGCTAGGCTGAACGAAATACCCGGCATCGGACGCAAACGGATTGAAATGATAAAAAAGGCGTGGCACGAGAATTCGGCGAAGCGGGAACTCTACATTTTTCTGCAAAGTCTCGGAATCAGCATGTGTTATGCCCAGAAAATATATCGTTTTTACGGAGAAAGAACGCCTGCGGTAATCAAAGAAAATCCATACAGGCTCGCCGACGATATACACGGCATTGGATTTATAATGTCGGACAGAATCGCCTCAAATTTAGGCATAGGAAAAACAAATATTTTCAGGCTTTCATCAGGCGCCGTCTACGGGCTTCGCAGGCTCGCGGAACAGCAGGGGCATGTGTGCTATCCGCAGGAGGATTTCATTAAACTGTTGTGCGAACTGCTCGGAGTCGAGGAAGCTGAAGCCAAACGCGGAATCGAGAACGCGGTGGAACGCGGCTATATTTCTATTGCCGATGGGAGCGCCGCCGCAGTTAAAATGCTCTATCTTTCCTCCTTATATCACGCCGAAAAGGAATGCGCCGCCGCGATAAAAAGAATTTGCTCCGCGCAAAATCACAGGGGGAGAAAAATATCCGGCATCGTCTCCGGCTCCGGAATATCTTTCAACAGGGAGCAAACTGACGCAGTGGAAAATGTTTCCATGTCTCCGCTCAGCGTCATAACCGGAGGACCGGGAGTCGGAAAAACCACCGTCATAAGCGAAATAGTCAGGCGCGCGAAAATCGCAAAACTCAGGATCTATCTTTGCGCCCCAACCGGACGGGCGGCAAAGAGAATGAGCGAGGCGTGCCGTTTTGCTGCAATGACAATACACCGTTTGCTCAAATGGGAACCGGAGAGAAAAAGTTTCGTTTATAACGACAAACGTCCGCTCAACTGCGACATCCTCGTTGTGGACGAGGTCTCAATGCTCGACATACAGCTTGCGTATTATCTTTTCCGCGCCGTGGCGTCAGGGACATCGGTTGTCCTTGTGGGAGACGCCGATCAGCTTCCCTCGGTCGGGCCGGGCAATTTTCTCTCGGATTTGATAAAGTCCGGAAAGGCGAAGACCACACATTTAAAAGAAATCTACCGTCAGGCCTCCGGGAGCGGAATAATATTCAACGCCCACCTGGTAAATTCCGGAAAAATGCCGGACACAACTCCGGTTCCAAGAGAAAAAAAATCCGATTTTTACTGGGTTGACTCCAACAGCCCGGAGGATGCCTCCGACCTCATCGTCAGGCTTGCCTCATCAAGAATACCAAAAAGATTTGGAATGGACCCCCTGCGCGACATTCAGATATTGTCGCCGATGAACAAGGGCATATGCGGAGCGATCGCCCTCAACAAAAAGCTTCAGGAAACTCTGAATCCGGATAATCACAAAAAGCCTCAGTTTCGTTTCGGAGAGACCGTTTTTCGCGCCGGCGACCGCGTGATGCAGACATCCAACAACTACGACAAGTCCGTCTTCAACGGCGACATGGGCAGGATTTATCACATCAATTATGAGGACAAAAAGTTCACCGTGGAGTATGATGGCGTTCATGTGGAATATGATTTTTTGGAGGCGGACCAACTTGTCCACTGCTACGCGACTACCGTTCACAAAGCGCAGGGCAGCGAATTTCCGGCCGTAATCGTTCCGGTGCTTACACAACACTTCATAATGCTCCGCAGAAACCTCCTCTACACCGCAATAACAAGGGCAAAAAAACTGCTCGTCCTCATCGGATACAAGAAAGCCCTTTCAATCGCCGTCAAAAATTTCAGAGTCGAAACCCGCAATTCACTCCTCTCGGAAAGACTCATCGTGTAAGCTCAGCGCTCCGTAACACTCAGTAAATCCCGTCCTTGCTTATCACTCCAGAAGGCCTTTTCAAGGTCGCGCTTTAAATATATGGCGCGTTTGTAGTGGAGAGAACTTTTGTCATCTAGGGCGCGGTCAAGAATGTCGGCTATTTTCTTTGGGATGGCGGGACTGCGTTTTCGGATCGGAATCGGATCGTTGCGGAGGACGGCGTTGAAAGGATTTTTTTCCCCTTCGCTATTGCGCGGATTCGCGCCGGTGAGAAGAAAATAGAACACGGCGGCTACGCTCCAGATATCAACCTCAGGCTTTGAATATTTGTAGTTGATCAACTGTTGCCTAGATAAAAACGGCAGGGATCCGCCGACGGAACCGGTCTGAGTATTTCCGTAAAGACCGGCGAGCTGATATGCCTTCGAGAGTCCAAAATCGGCGATTTTTATTGTGAATGAGTTTTCCGTCCTGTGGATAAGCAGATTTTCGGGTTTTATGTCCCGATGAACCAAGCCGCGCCCCTTGCCTACGGAGCCGTCCCTCAGTTTTATATTTTGAATTTCAATATTATGCGCGTAGTCCAGTCCGCTGAGCGCCTGTGTAATTATTCTCATGGCCTCATCCAACGGAAGAACGGCGTTTCTTTTTTCAAACATATCCCTTGTTGAACCGCCGTTGCAATATTCCATAGTGTAATATGCGATTGCCCCGCCCGTCTCGCATGTTTTTAGCCGGACGATATTGGGATGGAAAAGAATTCTGTTGTTCTCCATTTCACGTTTAAAACGTTCCAAATTCGCTTTGTTTGCCAAGAGTTCAGGATGAAGAATCTTAAGGGCTTCGACAGTTTTAGCCGCTTTATCCTCAGCGAGATAGACAATTCCAAGTCCGCCCCGTCCAATCTCCTTTATGATTGTATGAGAGCCAAGCCTGGCTCCGCACATGTTCATATTCGTTTTTTTAATTTGCGGCATAAAATGCGAAATCCATAATTTTCTGCGAGGATACACCGAAAAGCGCTCAAAATCAAATTTTCTTCTTTTTTAATCAGGGCTTGACTTGGATTCTCCGGGATAATTATGGAGGGTCGTCCTTGCGACGACCGCGAACGAAACAAAAATACATAGTCGCAGTGCGGGAGTGAAAAAAATTAGAAAGTAGAATTTAGAAAGTAGAAAGGGAAAGGGAAAAAGTAAGATGGAAAAGACTATGAACATCGAATGAAAAATATCCAAATCTTTAAATCTCTATATCACCAAATCATAGGGTTGGAGTTCACAGCTTTAGCGTGGGTTTTGAGAAAGTGTCAATGTGTCAGAGTGTCAAAGTATCAAAGTATCAGAGTGTCAAAGTTTTAAATAGAGTCTGTCCATATTATTATAAATATTTAATAGAAAGGGACTTGCATGTATTTCAAATAGCTGTATAATAATAAGAATTCGATAAAAGTCTTAAAAA
>JAGVIF010000443.1 GCA_020056205.1 Lentisphaeria bacterium
GCCGCGGGCGGATGTCACCTCGGCAAGTTCGCCGTACGAAACATCTTCCGCCTCCACCGTTATAACGTTTCCGGCTATCCGGATTATTCTATGATACACTTTTCTCATTTGAAAGTTTCTCCCTGATCTTTCTGTCTATTTTTCCCTCGGCATCCGCGAACTTCGCGCCGCCCATGGAAATATAATTCCAATCCACAAACGCCTGCCTGAGTTCCTGAAAAAAACGCCTCGCTTCGTCCTTATCCGAAAAAGAATAAGACGCCTCCATCGCAAAAACAACCTTTGAAAAAATCTTCTTCTGGCGCGTCCCGTCGCTGGCGCCGTCAACATCGTCAAAAGTATTTTGCTGAAGATACACGTAGTCAAGAAACTCGCTTTTAAGATATATCTGAAAATCATCTATGTGCGTGCCTTCTTCGCCGACAACCTTCATCATCTGATTGACCTCGCTGCCTCTCCTCAGAATGCCTTTGGCGTAAAGCAGTTCGCCTTCGTCCACAATACCGCCGTATTTGCTCCAACTGTCAAGAGGATGAATCGCGGGAAAACGCCTCGCGTTGGATCTTTCCCTTGACAATCCGAGAAATGCCCCCACAACCTTCAACGTCGCCTGAGTCACCGGCTCCTCAAAATTCCCTCCGGCCGGGCTCACAGCCCCGCCTATAGTAACCGAGCCCGTCGAACCGTCGTTCAAACGGACAAGCCCGGCTCTCTCGTAAAAAGATGCGATGACAGACTCAAGATAAGCGGGGAAGGCCTCCTCGCCGGGAATTTCTTCAAGGCGCCCGGACATTTCACGCAAAGCCTGCGCCCACCGTGAAGTGGAATCGGCAAGCAGGAGACAATGCAGACCCATCTGACGGTAATATTCGGCAAGCGTTACGGCCGTATAGACCGACGCCTCTCTGGCGGCGACCGGCATTGAGCTTGTGTTGCAGATGATTATTGATCTGTCCATCAAAGTTTTGCCCGTTTTGGGGTCTTCAAGATGCGGATATTCCCTCAGTATCTCCACCACTTCGCCGGCGCGTTCGCCGCAAGCGGCGATAATCACAATATCGGCCTGAGCGTAGCGGCTCAAAGCATGTTGAAGAACAGTTTTCCCGGCTCCGAAAGGCCCGGGCGTGCAAAAAGTTCCGCCCTTCGCCACAGGGAAAAAGGTGTCTATAATTCTCTGTTGAGTTATAAGCGGTTCAACGGGAAGGACTTTCTCCTTATATGCCTTTATCGGAATCTTCACCGGCCAGGACTGAACCATGGAGACTTCCTTTTCATCCCCTTTCTCATTTTTTGCCTTTGCAACGACATCCTTTATCCTATACTCGCCCTTTTCCGCAAGCTCAACAAGCTCCCACGTCCCCCTGAATTCAAAAGGAAGCATTATGCGGTGTTCAAATATTCCCTCCGGCACGGAGCCTATCATGTCTCCGGCTCTGAGTTTGTCTCCTCTTGATGCCTTTGGCGTAAAAGACCATTTGCGTTCATAATCCAATGCGGGCATATAGACTCCTCTTTCAAGGAAGAACCCGGACTTTTCGGCCAACTCATTCAAAGGATTCTGGAGCCCGTCGTAGACTTTCGAAAGCAAACCGGGGCCAAGCTCGACGCAAAGAAGCTGATCCGTGAATTCCACCTGGCCGCCGACTTTAAGCCCCTTTGTGTCTTCAAAAACCTGGAGGTCAGCCAAGTCTCCCCTGACCCTTATAACCTCGCATTTCAGGCGTTTTTCGCCGAGCAAAGCGTATGCCACTTCGTTCTGTGTAACATGCGTGTCAAAACGGACAGTCAGCATATTTCCATTGACGCCGACTACCGTTCCTTTATTGTTGTCAAACATTATTTAAGCGCCTCCGTTTTTAGAATCCGCCTCCGGATTTCAGCAAATCGTCCTCTGCCTGATTCCTTGTTGAGCAAAGCCCACCTTTCAAGGAGTAGTAATTTCAACTTGTATGCCACGAGAAATTCAAAATCAAATATCCGTCCCGATTGCAGTTCATCAAGTTTTTTCCACCTTGCAATGGCTATAAATCTCTCTTTCTCAAGAGGGTTTGCGGCCGCAAATGCGTTTTGCGCCAACGATTCGGACTCCGAATAAAATCTTTTTTCTTGAACAATATGCTTTTCCGCATTGCGGCCCTTTTCTTTTGCGCGAAGACGAAGCAAACTGTTGCGGAAAGAAGAATCCCAATCCTTCCACCCGCCCGCCACCGAACTCCCGCATCCGTCCGCAATAGAAAGTGGCGCAATGTCAAAAGCGGAAAGAAAAACAGCCTGCCTTTTGGAAATCCAATTCGAGCACATCTCACAAAAAATCTTCGCGCTAAAAGGCGGGGGCTCGCCCCACTTCAGCGCAGGAAGAGATGAGACTATGTAATAAAAATTTCTCACTTGTTCCCGGCCTTTCTTTCTTCTCTCAAAACTGACGCAATCCGATGCCCGGCATACGCGCATATCATGTCCGACAGCGCGTCATCTGAAAAGTCAACGAAAAAATCCTCTCCTTTGAAGCCGACTTTTATGCCTGATGTAAAATCATGCCCTATGCTGATATCCGGGCAGCCCCTGATGTCGGAGGCAAGAGCCCCTCTGAGAAGAGTTTCCATTTCATCGAGATCCTTTTTGGCGACTATCAATTTTATGTCCCCGGAATAATTCCTGTTTTTGAGCATCTCAAGAATTATCCTGCCCATGAATTCAGGGGTCATCGTCCCGCCTATATTTTCCCTGATGATCTGCCTTATTCTCTCCTGAATTTCATTTTCAAGCGCGATAATTATGTCGCGCGACGCCTGACGAAGCGCCTCCCCTCCCCTTTTTGCCATAAGTTCATTCTCATACTTGGCGTTCTTGAGAAGAGTTTCAGCCTCTTTCCCCGCCTCTTCAATCAGTTGCGAGGCCTTTCTTTTCGCCTCTGACAGTATTCTTTCCCTCTCGGCGTCTATTTTGACCATTCCTTCCTCTTGAATCTTGTCAAGAAGACTCTGAAGTTCTACAGACATTTTTCATCTCCTTAGGAAAAACAGTTTAGGTTTATACGAGCAGCACGGGGGAGAGTCTAACACACGGCATCTTTTTTTCAAGGCTTTTATGCAATATTTTCTTTTTTCTTGCAAAAAAAGACAAAAGTCCGGATTCGGAATTTCAGATTGCCGATTTCAAATTCTTTCACCGCGAAGACACAGAGACACAAGAGACGCAAGGGACACACGAAAATTTAGAAATTAGCGTCCTACCCCGAGCGCTTACGCCTCGGGGTTTTATCAAAATGAAACTAAATTGATAAAATCGGTGTTCATCGGTGTTCATCGGTGGTGAAGTTTCAAAGGA
>JAGVIF010000493.1 GCA_020056205.1 Lentisphaeria bacterium
AAAAGAACGAACAGAAGAAAAAAATTGACTTAAGTAAATGTTCGTGTACATTAATGGAAGGAAACCATCTGAGTTTCAACAATCACGGGGCAATCCCCTTCCTGATCTCCGCCTGTTGATGCCGTTGGCAGCAATGCTACGTTATCGGGGGCAAGGCACGAGTCGCCTATACCGAGTTCCCACGGAACCCATTTTGAGTCTTTACTGTTGATTGTAACAAAAACCACGAGGCGCTTACTTGATAATAGCGGCTGTTTCGGGATTTGGATTCTCAGGCATGCGCTCATCATTAAGATCGCAATAAACGGATGCCCCATGGTTCTCAAGTAATTTGATCACGCCGGGAAGACAATCAGCATCCTTCGAGGAATGCGAAAGAAACGTGTCCTTTCGTTGTGCAGTTCGTGAAGATGTCGCGGACTTCAGAATGGTTCGTTCATTCAGCGTGAGATTGTCTGTGAACTTGCGCAGATCAGTGAATGTTGCGAATTTAACGGCCAATTAGCGTCTCCTTATCCACAATAACAAGTTATTAAATAGTTTTCTGTTAAACGTTCACAATATATGGTTGACTTGTGTTCAAAACAAGTGAATTGGAGATTTTTTCTGCAGTTTCGTCTTGCAATTATGGTTTAAGATGTCATTTCGTGGAGATTAACCGCGAATATTTACAATCATATTGCTTCCAAGAGCGTTTTTTTTGCGATTTTCGCAAGTTTCGAGAGCGTTTTTTTAGCGGCGTTAAGCGGGGGGATGAAGTATATTGTGTCGCCGAGATTTCTCAGTAATGCGCCGTTTCTGAACGCTCTTTGGTAAAACATAAACCCTGTTTGTCTTTCCGGCGGAAAAGATTTTCCTGTTTGAGGATTGACGATGTCGGCGGCAACAACGCATCCTATTCCTCTGACGTTGGCGAGGGCGTTGCTGTCGGCGGAAATTTCGTCCATAAGAGAAAGAAGCAGCGGTCCTGTGTTCTTCACTTTTTCTTCAATTCCCTCTTTTTCATAAATATTCAAGGCTTCAAGAGCCGCAGATGCGCACAACGCGTTCCCCGCATAGGTGGATGAATGCAAAAACGCTTTTTCTATTGAATCGTCGTAGAAAGCGGAATAGATTTTATCGCCCGTAAGAACTGCGGACATTGCGCCCCATCCTGCCGTAAGGCCTTTTGAAAGGCAGACAAGGTCGGGAACAATGCCGGCATGATTGCAGGCAAAAACCGGGCCTGTCCTGTGGAATCCGGTCATTATTTCGTCGGCGATGAGCAGAACATCATTTTTATCCGCCCATTTGCGAAGCCGCCGCAGAAAATCCATCGAATAAATTTTCATTCCGCCTGCGCCTTGAAGTATAGGCTCAAAGACGATTGCCGCGAGTTTAGCGGCTGAAGGATTTATTTTTTTTTCGATTTCGTTCCACTTGTCGCCGGGCATTTTTTCCCATTCTATAGCTGACACCCGATTGAGATAGGGCAGGGGGGATATTTTAATAGTGTCCGCGAGCAAGCTTGAATAGGGTGCGGAGTATAATCTGCAATCTCCGAGAGAGAGGGCAAGAGCGGTCTCTCCGTGATAGCCGTTTTCGAATGCGGCGAGAAGTTTTTTCTCCGGCTTGCCGGACAGAGAATAGTACCGCAACGCCATTTTTACCGCGATTTCGACAGCCGACGAGCCTCCGTCGGAATAAAAGACCCGTGTCAGGGAGGGAGAAAGAGAGCAGAGTTTCTCGGAAAGTTTCACAAGTGTTTTTTGTGTGGTTCCGGCGGCTATTACATGCTCATATTTTCTCATTTGTTTTTTTACCGCTTTCCTGATCGACGGATGTGAATGTCCGAGGCTCTTGCACCACCAGGAGCTTATTCCGTCAATTACCTTTTGTCCGTTCGGAAGATAAAGATAAGAACCATTTGCCCTTTCGATCTCAAACGGGGGATAATTCTCGTGCATTTTCATCTGGGTGCACGGGTGCCAAATATGAGCGATGTCTCTTTGGACAAGCGATTTTAGCGGTTCATTTTTCAGTTTTTTCATAGAGAAAATAAAAAAATAACATTTTTTTTTGAAATTTGATTGGAAATATGTGAATCAGGCAATATACTGTGTGCCAATAAAAATCCGAAGAAATTTTGTGTGCCATTGGATTTCTGAGGAAATAGAACAACAAATGGCGAAAAACAGAGAACTATGGAAATGTTTGTAGGGAATCTTCCATACAGCATGGATGATTCAAAGCTCGGGGAACTGTTCAAACAGTTCGGAAACGTGGAAAAGGCAAAAATTATAACAGACCGCGACTCCGGTAGATCCAAGGGGTTCGGTTTCGTCACGATGAATGACGACGAGGCGAGGAAGGCTATCGCAGGACTGAGTGAAAAGGAATTTGATGGCAGAGCCATCAAAGTCAATGAGGCTCGTCCCAAGGAGGACAGACCTCGCAGAGACAATTTTAGGAGAGACAACAACAGCAGACGCTAAGTCGTCCGTTTCTTCATAAGATTAAGGCCTGAATCGAAAGATTCAGGCCTTTTTTTGTCATTCAATTTCAAAAATATTGAGTTCAGTTATCCGCAAAAGGATCTTTTTCTGTTGATTCCTTTTTGTCTGTTCCGCCCTTGCACTTATTCGCGTCGGCCTTGCAGTCTGATTTTTTTTCGCTCTGTTGGAGCGCTTCGAGTTCTTTTCTTGCGGCGGAGTATTCGTTCTCAAGCAATTCTCGTTCTTCTTATAAAAAGCGGTTCTGTTTGCTTTTGGCCAGGACTCTCAGGCGGAGCGCGTTCAGCTTGATGAAACCCTCAGCGTCAGCCTGTTTATAAACAGAATCTTTTTCGAATGTTGCGATTTTCGCATCGTAAAGGCTGTATTTGGAGCGTCTTCCAACTATGCGGCAGTTTCCTTTGAAGAGTTTAAGTTTGACATCTCCTGTGACAAATTTCTGGCTCTCCGTGATTGCCGTCTGCAGAACTTCTCTTTCCGGAGCGAACCAAAAGCCGTTATAAATCAGCCTGGCGTAATACGGTATCCAGCCGTCTCTCAAATGCATAACTTCCCTGTCCATTGTGATGCTTTCCATCGCGCGATGAGCAGCATGAAGTATTGTTCCGCCCGGAGTTTCGTAGACTCCTCTTGATTTCATTCCGACGAAACGGTTCTCAACCATGTCAACTCTTCCAATGCCGTGTTTTCCGCCTATTGCGTTGAGTTCCTTCATTAATTTCGCGGCGGAAAACTTTTTTCCGTTCACCTTTACAGGGATGCCTT
>JAGVIF010000191.1 GCA_020056205.1 Lentisphaeria bacterium
TATAAGTTCA
This sequence comes from Lentisphaeria bacterium, assembly GCA_020056205.1. Classification (GTDB taxonomy): domain Bacteria; phylum Verrucomicrobiota; class Lentisphaeria; order Victivallales; family GWF2-50-93; genus JAGVIF01. The sequence goes on from JAGVIF010000191.1 coordinate 11, forward strand.
GCAAAGGACGGGGTTTGCTGAACTTATACCTTGCGAGCCCTCCGATGGCATCTGCAACGGCGCGGTTTATGACTTTTGCAACTGGCTCTAGAAACAAAAAGGAGAATTGAAAATGGCTAAAATAGCTTTTATCGGCGCCGGAAGTTTTGGTTTCACGAGAACCCTTGTCAAGGATGTCCTGACATATCCGTTGTTGGAAGATTCCACAATCGCGCTTATGGACATAAACAGCGAAAGGCTTAAATACGTCACGCGGGCCGTCAACAAAATAGTTGGCGCCGGCAAATATCCCACCAAAGTCGTCTCAACTATGAACAGAGAAGAGGCGTTAAAGGGCGCCGATGTCGTCATGTGTACAATCCTTGCCGGCGGCGTTGATGTCTGGCAATATGACATAAAAATACCTAAAAAATACGGGATTGATTTTAATGTCGGAGATACCCGCGGAATAGCCGGTATTTTCAGGGCGCTAAGAACTATTCCTGTAATGCTTGATATTTGCAGGGACATAGAAAGACTCTGTCCGAACGCGATAATGCTCAACTACACAAATCCCATGGCTATGCTCTGCAACGCGATGCAGAGAGCCACAAAAGTGACAGTAACCGGACTCTGCCACAGCGTACAGGGGATGCCGTCCACGTTTGCAAAATGGCTCGGAATTCCCGACGGAGAAATAGATTATCTTTGCGCGGGAATAAATCACCAGGCATGGTACCTTGAACTGAAGCATAAGGGCAAAGACCTTTATCCACAATTGAAAAAAGTCGTAAAAGAAAATAAAAAAATCTATAATGAAGAATTGGTCAGAAACGAAATGTTCCTGCAACTCGGCTATTATGTCACCGAATCAAGCGGACACAATTCCGAATACAGCTGGTGGTTCAGAAAGAGAGATGATCTGATAAAAAAATATTGTTCGCCCGCTCCGGGCGCAGCCTGGAACCCCGGAGAATATGCTTTCATCCTCAACGATTATGCGAATAGAGAAAAAAACCAAAAGTGGCAGAAAGACATACAGAAATGGCTTGACGATCCCAACGTGGATATTAAGAGAGGAGGACATGAATACGCCGCATCAATAGCTAACGCATGGATGGGAGGAGAACTCTTCGGTTTCTATGGCAATGTTCCAAATCAAAACCTCATCACCAACCTGCCAAAAGAAGCCTGCGTCGAAGTCCCGGTCTTCGCTTCAAGAGGAAAACTCAACTGCGTCCACGTTGGTGAACTCCCAATACAACTCGCCGCCCTTAACAACGTGAGCGCGGCTACGGAAATAATGACGGTCAACGCCAGCTTGAGCGGCGACCCGGAAATGGCCTTCCACGCATGCGCCTACGACCCAATGTGCGCGGCAAAACTCTCGCTCGCCGAAATAAGAAAGCTTACACAAGAAATGCTCAACAAAAACAAGGCCTATCTGCCCCAGTTCAAAAGCGTTAAAATATAGCGGTTGTCTCCCAAAAATATATCCAAGCCCTGAAGTAAATAGAGTATGCGCAAAAAAAAGATTTTGCGATTTTCGCAAAAATATTTTTCAGCAGACTCTATTTACTCTTGGGGAGGCGGCGCGGTGTTTTTTTCGGAAAGATTTTTTATGATAAGCGACTGTTCGTAACCTTGAGCCTGGAGTTTGGCGACAATCGCCATCATTTCATCTTTGTTATTTTTTGCCTTTTCCAACCCCTCCATGAATTTCAATCTTTCTCCCGCGAATTTGTCCCTGATCGCGAGGATTTCGGCATTTTTAGTCTTTTCCGTTTCGGTTATTGAATTCCTCAGGACTGTCTCAAATTCTCCCTTCTGTTTTTCCAGATCATTTTTTATGGATTCAAACTCGCCCTGCAAAAGCGCCTTGTTCCCGTCGAGTTCTATTATTTTTTCTGACAAGAGTTTTTTTTCGGTCTTTGAAGATTTCAACTCGTTGGCGAGATTTTCGGCCGAAAAGACGTAACTCTGCTTGTCTTTCTCAACGCTTTCTTTTTCCTCCGTAACATTTTTAATGATGAAGAAGGACGAAATGCTTACGGCCGCAAGGATGAGAATTGTGACAAATGAAACGATGTTCCATTTTTCAGCCCTTGAGACGTTGGCGCGTCCCTGCCGTTCGAGCTCGTCCATGCGTCTGGTCATTTCAAGGAGCATGTTTCTGAGCATTTCCGCCATCTCCGTTGTTCCCTGCCTGCTCACCAGTTCGCCCGCAAGCCTTTTGTCGTCGTCGGTATTTTTTTTGTTTTCCCCGATGTTTTTCCCTTTTGCGCCGTTTGAAAACTCCCCGTGTATAGGATGGCGTTTCATCAGTTCTTCTTCAATGTCAAAAGAGGAAAGCCCCTTGTCGCGGAGTTCCCTGATTTCCATCAGGACTTCCGCCGACGCGTCGGTATATATCCTTCTTTTCCCTTGCACTTTGAAGCCTATCAGGGAGTTGTATCTCACCAGCCAGTCTGTTATGGTCGTCCTTGGGACATTTAATTTGTCCGCCAACTCGATGACAGTATACTTTCCGTTCCCGCTCATATATATTTTTCGCCGCTTTATTTATTTCGTCTTTTTCGCGCGGATATTTTCCACGTCATCAGCTATTTGCTCCCGCAGGATTTTAATATCGCTAAAAAATCTCTGTTCCCTAATATAGCGCCCGAAGCGAATTTCAAGTTCTTTTCCGTAAAGAGTCCCTGAAAAATCGAGTATATGGGCCTCCACAAGCAGTTCGCGTTTTTTTTCTCTCGGCACCGAAGGCGCTGTTCCGATTGAGATTGCGGCTTTGTATTCTTTATCAGGCAAAACCGCGATTCCGGAATAAACCCCTTCCGGAGGCAGGACGCCGCTTTTTATGTCAAGATTTGCTGTTGGAAATCCGAGATTGTTTGACGCGAAGGAGAGTCCCTTTGCGACCTTGCCGAAAATGCTGTAAGGGCGGCCGAGCATCTTTTCCGCCAAGTCCAAATCTCCTCCGGCGACCGCCCGTCTGATCGCAGTACTGCTCACTATCGCCCCATCCATTTTCAACTCATTAACCGTTCTGATGAAAAACTCATTGCTTTTTGCGAATTTCGCGATAGCGCTGACAGAGCCGCTTCCGTCTCGTCCAAACTTCCATTTTGATCCGACGCAGACGGAACAAAGCCTCATCCTCTCGGGTGAAAGGAAAGCGTTTAGAAAATCTTCAGGATTTAATTTTGAGAATTCCGATGTGAACGGAATAGTAACTACGGCATCCATTCCGGCTTCATGAAGGAGCCTGACTTTTTGCTCGTGTGGAAGAAGAAGGCCGAATTCCCGCTCGGGAAATATGATCTTCCGCGGGTGCGGAAAAAATGTCAACGCGACAGAACGCGCTCCAAATTTCGCGGCATCTTCCATCAGCGTGTTCAAAAGATGGCGATGTCCGAGATGGACGCCGTCAAAGACGCCTATCGCCGCGGAGACAATCTCGAATCCGTGTTTATGGAGTTCATCCAGAGATGAAAGCTCCAGAATGTTTTTTTCGGTTTTTCCTTGCAGTCTCATGAATTCTAACCCTGAAAGTTTTTATTTCAAAAGGCTTGAAAGCGGTCTTCAGGCATTTTCCCGCGAATTTCGCAACTCCTATTCTTCTCTCAAGCATGTCGGTTTCGAGAGCGCTTTCTATCGGATACGCGAAACTTATCACGGCTTCACCGCTCTTTTTGAAATATTCGCAGGCCCTTATTATCATATCTCCCGAACCGTCTTCGGCAAGTTTCGCCGTGTCTATTATGATATTTTCGCTGTTGGAGCGGACGAACGACAATTCGGGCGGCATTTGTCCTTTCTGTCCGGTCTTCAATTGCCTGACTATCAGCGGCATATTCAGGAAATGAGCTTCTTTGACAACTCCGGCGTTTCGAAAATCTCCCGAGTGCGGCATCGCCGAATATATAAAGCTGTTGTTTCCCTGGTCTGCGAATAGATCGGGCGCCGTCGGGGCTCTCAAAACGGAAAGGCGCAAAACTCCGTGTTTGCAATCGTAGCCGTATTTACAGTCATTTAAAAGGGCGAAGCCGAAGTCTGTCTCGGAAATATCTGCCCACTTATGGGCTGGCACCTCAAACATAGCCAAATCCCATGAGGTGTTGTCGTGGGCGTTTCTCTCCACATTGCCAAATTGTATGTCAAACGTGGCCTTGTCAGCCCTGATATCGGTCGGGAAAGCGACTTTTAGGAGTTTATGTCTTTCTCTCCATTCGATTTCTGTTATGAAGTCGAGTCTTGGCGAGCCGGAGCGCAATTCAACGGTCTGAATAATTTCCGATTTTCCAAAACGTTTTCTGAATTTCAATTGTCCGCGAAGGGGGCTTGAAGATGTTTTCAGCCATTCGGCTTTTTCCGACAAGACCTCTTTCTTCTCTTCGAAGTGAATGTCAATGTCCCATGCATCATAGGTGTTAGGATAGTCTTCAAATATCTGAAATTCATTTCCGTAATACCCTTTTGGGATAATATTTCTTCCTGATTTTTTTTCGACAAGCGATTTTAATCGTCCGCTCTCGTCAAAGTGCGCTTTTATGAATTCGTTTTCTATGCCTCTCGCGGCTGTTTTCACCTCTTGCTCTCTTGCGATTTTCGCAGGCGCGGCAATGTCAATTATCTTATAGCCGTTTGGTGGAATCGTTCCGCTCATCCTCTCTTTCCCAGCGGCTTCGACGGCTTCGTTTCTTTCGAATGATGATGTGTTAAGCAACAGGGCGGGGGACTTCATCCCCGCGGTTTGAAAAACCCGAGAGGCCTTTTCTATTGACGAATTCAACAGGCCGGTTGCCGTCTTGCTGATTTTTTCGTGGTCTTTTTTTTGCGTCATCATAGACTTTTCCTATTGAACTGCCCGGTATTATGTCGTGGAACTGGTTAAGGAGGAGCGTTTTCCACATTTCATTAAGCTCCTGCGCCGGATAATCCGATTTATTTCCAAAGAATGCCGCTGTCTTTTCAAGATTTTGCAGGAGGATTTCATTCTTTCTGTTTGCTTTTTTTATCCACGCCTGAGTAGTATATGTTCCCCTGTGGTATTCGAGATAGAGTTCTCCGGTCCAGACAGGGAATTTTATTTTTTTCGATGATAAATCCCTGAAAAAATCTGTTACGGTTGACGTTTTGATTTTTGGAACGCCTTCGAGATTTCTATAGACTTCCATTTTTTCAAGCATCTTGCGGTCAACGCCTCCTCCGCCATCGCCCCACCCGAAAGGATAAACCCACTCCGAGAGCCTGTCGCTGTCCTTGAAGTTTTTCGCCGAAAAGCGCAGTTCGTCCGCCGTCATGAGACCGTTGTAGTTATTTGCCGGCAAAAAGTGGGACAGGATTTCCGTTCCGTCTATGCCGCGCCACTTGAAACTGTGATGAGGGAATTTGTTGAATGTGCTCCAGCTAAGTTTCTGAGTGGAAAAATAGTTCACACCGCATTTTGTAAGAATTTGCGGCATGGCCGCAGAGTAGCCAAAAACATCCGGCAGCCACAGGTGGTCAACCGTCTTTCCGAATTCATCCCGCGAAAATCGCTGGCCGTAAAGAAATTGCCTGACCATAGACTCCCCTGAAATTATGTTGCAGTCGAATTCCACCCAGCACGACGAGGCGTTTTCCCAGAGCCCTGTTTTAATGTGGTTCTTTATCCTCGCGTAAAGGCCGGGATAGTTTTTCTTAGTGTAATCGTAAAGCTGAGCCTGCCCTTGGGAGAAAACAAAGCCGTGCCCTTCATCGAGCAGGAGGCACATCGAGGAAAAAGTCCTTGCGCATTTTTTCACGGTTTCGCTTAGAGGCCAGAGCCACGCCACATCTATATGCGAATGTCCCTGCGAGAACGCCGTGTGGGCGCTGGGCTCCGCAGGATGAGCCTTTATGAATTTCTCAAGGTATGCAAGCGCTTTTTTCAGCCTTTCCTTGTCCCCGAGTTCAAACAAATTTATCGAATCATTAAGGGCGCTGAGCAGCTGCGCCCTGTACGTTGATTCTTCAGGCAGATTTTTCACAAGAAGAAAAAGAGCCTCGAAAACATTATAAAATTTCCAGAAAATTCTGTCAATTTTGACAATAGCCGCCTCTTTGATCTGCGCCTGAAACGACACATCATCAAGATTCGGGCTCAACCTTGAAACACTGATCCCGAAGGTGTGCGCCGCCGTCGCATCCATATACAAAACTGTTTTACCATGCTTCCCTCTCAAAAAGAAAGATTTGTGATTGGTGTCAATGCTTTGGAGGACAGTCCCTTTTTCGGAAAAAAGACATCCGTCCCCGATCATGTCCACAAATAACGCGGCGTCGCAATCCTCGTCCACCGGCTTTTGCCAGTCAAAAGAGAGTTTAAACCATCCCGTTGTCCAATGCGGACCCCAGTTAAAAGGCGTTTTTTTCTCCGCGAATTTCGCTTTTTTCATTTCGGAAAACGATGCGGGATATTTGAAAAAACACGCCTCCACCCTGACAACACCCTCTTTTTCATGCAGGTGGGGCGATAGAAATTCCTTTATAAACACATTGCATCTTTCCAAGGTTTGGACAGGATATTTTTTCATTGTCATTGCCAAGTCCTCGCTTCTATTGCTTATTATTTTTTTGCGGACGGATAAAATTACCCCTAAACAGCAAAAATCAAGAAGGCACAGAAGCACAGCAGTGATAATGATAAAGAATGGATGATTGAAGGATTTGATGATTGTGCGATTTAAAAATTCGCAAATCGCCAAATCTTAAAATCTCCAAATACTAAGAGTGCGGCCTGCGGTGAGCTTGTCGAATCCGAAGTTCGGAAATGCGAGAGTGAAAAAAGTAGAAAATAGAAGGGAGAAAAGTTTTCTAAATTCTAAATTTTCGTGTGTCCCTTGCGTCCCTTATGTCTCTTGCGTTCCAGCGGTGAAGAATTTGGAAATTTATCCTGACTTCCTGAATCAGAATTTAGGGTGTGTTTCACGGTTTCATTTTTCA
>JAGVIF010000575.1 GCA_020056205.1 Lentisphaeria bacterium
AAATCGAAAATTCTGAATCCTGAATTTTTGATTTTTATGTCCCTTGCGTCCCTTGTGTCCCTTATGTCTCTTTTAAACTTGAGTTTTGCAATTGGCTCTGTATATTGAGCCTACAAAAAAACGTGTAAATCGTAAGGGAATTTTTAATAAAATATTTTTTAAAAAAGCGATGGACTGCGAATTTCGCGGTTTTATCAAAATGAGGCAAATAGTGAAAACAAAAAAAATGGTGAGACAAAATTATATAATGATTGACGAAAAAAGCGGGTTTGAAATAGATTTTTCGGGAATGAATTTTTCCGAGGAAGACCTTGCTGAATTTGAAGACCAAATTCCCTCGCTGCACATCGAAATGGGCAAAATAGAGTCGGGGGAAATAAAAAATCCTGATGAAAACCGCAAGGTAACACATTTCACCGACAGGGTATGTTATCCTTCAACAACGCTCTTCGGAGATATTTCCCATTTCGCGTCTGACCTGAGAGACGAAAAAATAAAAAGCGAGACAGGGAAAAAATTTGACGCCGCCGTGATAAACGGAATAGGAGGCTCCGCCCTCGGTCCTCAATTCGTGCAGTTCGCGGCAAACGGGCCTTACTGGAACGAAAAAAACTCCGAGAAACGAAATTCGTGGCTCAAAATTTATTTTACCGACAACACAGATACCGCAGGCGTAGCCGACCTCCTTGATGTTCTCGAACTCGACAAAACTCTGATTCTGAACATCTCAAAGTCCGGCGGAACTCAGGAAACAAAAAATAATATGACAGCCTTCGCCCAGGCATATTCAAAAGCGGGGTTGAAATTTCCAAAACACGCCTGCGCAATAACCATGGAAGACAGCGAATTGGACAAATTGGCGAAAGCGGAAGAATGGCTGAAAATCTTCCCGCTGGCCGATTCAATCGGCGGAAGAACCAGTGAAACAAGCGTGGTCGGACACCTTCCGGCCGCCCTCGCGGGAATAGATTTCAAAAACCTCCTCGAAGGCGCATGCCAGATGGATAAATGGACGAGAAACGCAAACTTCAGGGAAAATCCCTCATATTTTCTCGCGCTGATGTGGTTCATAGCCGGCGGAGGCAGAGGCAACAAGAACATGGTGATAATCCCTTATTCCGACAGGCTCATACTCCTCTCCAGATACCTCCAGCAACTCGTGATGGAAAGCATTGGCAAGGAAAGAGACCTCGATGGAAAACTTGTCTGCCAAGGGCTCAATGTCTTCGGTAACAAGGGAGGAACCGACGCCCACGCCTTCATGCAGCAACTCAATGACGGAAAAGATGATTTTTTCGCCACATTCATAGAAGTGATGAGAGACGCCATGGAAATCGAAATAGCGGACGGAATCACAATGGGCGATTACCTCCACGGCTTTCAGGCCGGACTCACAAAAGCCCTCGTGTCAAAAAACAGAGATGTCATAAGCGTGAGAATAAAAAAAGTTGACCCTTTCAACATAGGAATGATTATCGCTCTCTACGAAAGAGCCGTCGCTTTTTACGCAGAGCTAATACATGTCAACGCCTTCCATCAACCCGGCGTGCAGGCATACAAGTTGGCAAGCAAGGAAATAATAAAACTTATCAAAACAATAGAAGAAAAACTGCCGGCCTTGTCGGGTTTCGAAGGAAGCGCGGCGGATTTTGCCGCAAAAATAGGCATCCCCGATAAACAACATGACATCGAGGGAATTCTTGCGAAATTCGCAGAGAACAATGACCAGCGAACCATCGGCCCCGTCTCCGTGTCAAAAAAATGGGGCAAGAAAAAAACCTGGCTCTATCAAGTATCATAAACTATTCCCGAATCGGCAACTTGCGGCATCGTTTGTCGGTGACTCCGATTTCGTTTCCTCTCTCGTTGACAAACACAGGAAAACTGATATAATCCACATAGACAAAACACTGTCCTCTTTTTAACTTAAAAACTAAAAAGGATATTTATATTTGAATCTAAGCGCATTATTCGATGCATATTATGATGTTATTCCTTTA
>JAGVIF010000440.1 GCA_020056205.1 Lentisphaeria bacterium
ATCAATAAGAAACTGCCAAGAAAGAGACACGCTAAAGTCGAAGATCCCGAGCCGCGGGGCCTCGGGGCTGTGAACTCCAACGGCAGTTTCAAAGGAGAACTTCAAAACTTTAGAACTTCCCTACTCTACTTTCTACTTTTTTTTTGCCCGCGAATTCAGGAGAATTACCATTTAAGGTCTGGGTCTTCAAGCATTTCGTTGAGCTTGGAGGAAATTATTTCGTTCTTCATCTTTTCGCGTTTTTCCACTCTTTCCTTGACCTTTTTGCTCATTTCATCGCTCTTTGACAGCCTATTTTTTTCACCTGAAAGACGGGTTTCAAAATCTTTGGTGAGCATTTGCTTCAACTCATTTTTACTGCTGTCATTTTTGTCCTTGCGATAAGCCTGCACAAGTTCTCGCATCTTCGCTCTTTCCTCTTCTCTTTCCTTTTTCATCTCTTCCAACGCTTCTTTGGCTTCCTGGCGGAACTTTTCGGGATTTTCCTCTCTGAGTTTTTTGAGTTCTTCAAATTTTTCAGGGTTTTCCACTTCAAGCCTCGAAAAAGCGGATTTTAGATGTCCGCCGCGCCCTTCCCCCTCCATGCGTTCTTTTGAGCCTCGTTGTTCGCATTTTTTTGTCTCCGGCGCGCGGCCTTCATCCCCTTCTCCGCCGGAATCTTCAGCGATAATTGGCAATCCTATAAGCATTCCCGCAAACATTGTTGCAATTGCGATTTTTGCATTTTTCATCGTAATGTCTCCTTTTTTTTGATTTTTTTATAGCTTTGGATTGCGCAGAAAACGCATTAAGCTGTAGTTTTATTGTAAAAAAAAGACTATGGCTCTAAAAATAAAAATCGAGTCCGACTGGCGTTCCATCATACACAGGGGGGTGGAATCGGAGGCGCTCGACTACAAGGCGGCCCAAAACTGGCTTAAACTTGCCAGAGAGGGAAAGGCGCGTTTTGCGAGACATTGCATGGCGATGGCGAACACGAACGGCGGATACATAGTAGTTGGAGTCGGAGAGGACAAATCCGGCAAACCGTGCGTTTATACCGGGCTCACCGAAAGGCAGTCCAAGTCCTTCGACCCAACGGATGTCGGAAACTTTGTGAACAGGTTTTCGGATCCCGCAGTGGACTTCGATATAGAAAGGCCGCTGGTAGACGGACGGCGCTACGTTGTCTTAGTTATAAGGCGGTTCTCCCTTATCCCTCATGTGTGTTGCGCAAGTTGCAACACCGAGCTTCAGCAGGGATTTTTTTACATAAGAACGGTTGACGCCGCGAGCAGGCCGGCATACAAGGCCTCAGAGATTCACGAGCTCGTCCAGCGGGCTCTGAGAAATCAAAGGGAACATCTCGGGCGGATGTTGCGCGGCATCCTCTACGAGAACAGAAAAAGCCTTGAGCCGGCGGCAAAACAGCAGTTCCTTGAACAGACCGAAAATTCCAGGGCATTCTTTGACAAACTGCGGCAGGAACACAGATGGGAGAACGGAAGCCGCTGGGAAATATCAGTTTTTCCGCCTGAATTCGCGCAGGAAAAATTTTCACTGTCCGAGGCGCGCAGAGCCGCTGAAAAATCGTACGGAAACCCTATCGGATCGCCATTCCTCGATTCAGATGATGTAAACGAAGATTACTTCACAAACGTGTCCTACCGGATGATATCATTGGGGCAAAAATGCGTTTTGCAGGTGTTTTCGAGCGGCCTCTTTCACTATGCAAAAATTTTTGAGGAACAAAACAGGGTTATTGATTACACCGCTCTTTTAAGGTTTGTCGCGGACGCTGTCGCCTTCCTCGGAAAATACTACTACGAACTCGGATACACCGACGAGCTTTTCAGCATAATGTTCAAAGCGTCATCCGTAGAAAATCTGAGCCTGTCAGTTCCATATGCCAAGGAAAATCAAAGGAAAAAACCAAGATCATATGTCTGCAAAATCCCTGAAATTCAGGTCAAAATCCAACGCTCGGCGGCCGATTTGATGAGCGGAGCAAATGAACACAGTTCAAGAATATTCAAAGAACTTTGCGAAAGATTCAACTTTCCGGACGGACAACATTCCGCCATCGGGGAAACTATCGCAAGATATATAGAAAAAGGAAGTTTTTAATTAAAAATTAATTTTCCCAAAAAAGACATTCAGGGCTTGCCAATGGTATATTTTGTGCTACAATTCTTACTGATAGTCAAGTTTTCTGTTCTGGTTGGAAGTAAGGTAAATATTAAATGAAGTATGTTGTCTATCGGTAAATGTTTGTTGAAGTATGTCCGTTTTTCCGACCTGCTTGCGCGCTACGCGCAGGCAAGCGCACCGCGCAGGCAAGAACGGACACAGGAAAGAGCCAGTCTCGGAAAGACCGGCATACTGGGGGAAACCGTTTTGAACCCGGCAACATACATACCTTCACTGAACACTTACGAAATTAAGAGTACGAGTTCAGCGATGGACCCCGAGGCGCAAGCGCTCAGGGTTTTATCAAAAATGAAACTAAATTGATAAAATCAGTGTTCATCGGTGTTAATCTGTGGTTAAATTTCAAAAGAGAGGAATAAATGTTATGAGAGCAAAAAGAAATCGTTTTTCAGCATTCACTATCGTTGAACTTCTTATGGTATGCGCGATAATCATGATCCTCGCAGGCATCGGAATAGGAATATTCGCCGTTGCCGTAAGAAAATCAAGCGAGTCAAAAGCCGAAGCTATGATAAAAAAAATGTGCATAGCCCTCGACGCCTACAAAGATAAAACCGGATACTATTTCCAACAGACGACAGTAAGCGCCCTGTATATTGACAACTATGACTATCCTGCGCCGCCTGCGGACGATTTAAACGATTTTCTCGACATTCCTAATAGTGAGCTCGGAGGAAAAAGAGACGGTGCGGCTTCCGACAGAGGCGCCTGGACAGATCCATTTGGGAACGAATTTCGCTATCAATGCCCGGGTTCTAATAACAGAGGGTCTTTCGACCTTTATTCGCGGGGAGCTGATACTGCAATCACCGTGGATGACATCAAAAACTGGTGAGTGATTGAAGCAGCCAAGCCTCGGCTTGCGAGCGTCAAAAAAAATATGTCCTATACGTCCTATACGACTTATTAGAAAATTACTTGGGAATGAAATTTATGAATACCGCCGTCAAAATCGGGGAGAAATACAGCTACGGCGACTATTTGAAGTGGCCGGACGGCGAGCGCTGGGAACTGATTGACGGATCCCCCTGCGGCATGAGCCCGGCGCCGACAAAGACGCATCAAAAATGCCTCGGTGTTATTTTCAGGATGATAGCGGATTTTCTTGATGACAAGCCTTGTGAAGTTTATCCTGCGCCATTTGATGTCCGCCTGCCGGAAGGCGATGAAGCTGACGATAATATCGAAACAGTAGTTCAGCCCGATATTGTGGTAGTCTGCGACAAATCAAAACTTGATGAAGCCGGGTGCCGCGGAGCTCCCGATCTGATTATTGAAATCCTTTCCGAATCAACAGCGGGGAAAGACCTGAACGAAAAATTCTTTCTCTATGAGCGGCACGCCGTAAAAGAATACTGGGCGGTGAATGTGTGGGATATGACATTGTCCCAATATTATCTTGGCGCAAATAAAAAGTATGGAACGCCGACCCTCGCAGGACTCGGGGATAAGACCTGCTCCAAAGTCTTAAAAGGACTGGAAATCGAAATCTCAAAAATTTTCAAAAATCTAAAACGGGTCGTGTCCGCAACCCCAAAAAATAAAAGAAGAATTTAGCGGCCGACTGCGAGCGTAAATATTCACTGAAGGACGTGGTTCAGTGAATATTTACGACGGAGAACCTTCGAACGTAAGTATTCACTGAAGTATGGCAGTTTTTCCGAAACTGCCTCAGAAAGAGCCAGTCTCGGAAAGACTGGCATACCGCAAGCAGGTAGAGCCGTTTTGAAGCCGGCAACATACTTTGCTGAATACTTACCTTCGAACCGAGGAACGATGAGTCCTGATGATCTAAAGCATGAATTAAGAAGGAGTTTGTTGGAGCATTTTTCTCCGGAAGATGCGTTTGTGTTTATCTTTGGCTCTCGCGCTGACGACTCGGCTAAATATAATTCGGATTGGGATATAGGTGTGATAGGCGATGGGAAAATACCGGGTTCCGCTCTCGAAAGGGCAAGGGATTCATTGGAGAAAATCAGAACTCTGCAGTCTTTTGACCTTGTGGATTTCGCAGCGGTCCCGGAGGAATTCAGAAAAATAGCAATGAGAAAACTAATCCCGCTGATAGGATCGCAAACCGATGACGAATAAACTGAACATCCTGAATTCACATCTCCTGAGCTGGGAGAAGGCGCTGAAAACCTTTTCCGATGTCATGCGAATGCCGGAAACGGAAATCGTCAGGGACGCAGCAATACAGCGCTTCGAATACAATTTCGAGTTGGGCTGGAAGGCAATCAAACGATTTGCAGAAAAACAGGGATTGAAGTGTAATTCGCCTAGAGAGGCAGTAAAAATAGCCTTCAAACTCGGACTAATGCAAAACGAGGATATCTGGCTCGATATGATTGACGACCGTAACCGAACCACCCATACATACAAACAAGAAATAGCCGAGGAGATATACGCTAATCTTAAAAAATATGAATCTGAAATGAAAATCCTGTTTGAGAGGATGTCGGAAGGACGTTGAATCGGAGAACGAACCGGAGAGTTGAAGTTCCAAATCCAAATTTAATATCAAAAAAGGAGAACAAAGATGAAGAGGAAAAAAGGTTTTACGCTGATCGAACTGCTGGTAGTCATCGGTGTTATCGCAATCCTGATGGCAATGCTTTTGCCGGCAATCAGCAAAGTCAGAATTGCCGCGCAAAAAACAAAGGCCCGCGCCCAAATCAAAGCCTTAGAAATAGCAATAAAATCCTACGAAACCACTTACGGCGTCCTGCCGGTGCCGGGAACGGGGGGAGGTGGGGTGGATGAGTGGGATGATTTGCCGACGGGAGTCGGTGATGTGCCACAGAATGGAAACACCACTGATGCCACAGATTATGATAAACTGCTTCAAATATTAACACAGGCTGATATAACTGACTCTACTTATTCAGATGCGGCAACATCTGACCTAAATCCCGACGGAAAATTACTGGGAAATATCCGCCAGACAAGATTTCTCGATGCCCCCGAAAAATTTGGAACCAGAAGCTATGTTGATCCTTGGGGAAATAGATTTGTAATCGCTCTTGATCTTGATTATGATAATAATTGCACTGTAGACGCTGTTGTGCTGAATAGAACCGTAGCGATTTATTCTTTTGGTCCCGACAGAGAGGACGATCAAGGCAAGACATCTGGAACAGATTCTTCCTCGACGGATAAAGCCGACGACATCCCATCCTGGAAAGAGTGAGGGTAAATATCGTCTCGAAGCCGGGGTCGGTACCGGAAACAAGTAGTATGCGACCTCCGGGCGCATAAAACAAAATCGCCTTTTGCTCCAAGTATGTCGCAAGGTATAAGTTCAGTAAACCCTGCCTGCCTGTGCGTGCCTGCCCGCCCGCAGACAGTTCCTTTTACTGAACTTATACAATAAATATTCACCGAAAGGACCTGTCTGCGTGCAACGCACAGGC
>JAGVIF010000441.1 GCA_020056205.1 Lentisphaeria bacterium
TCCATTGAAAAATTATTTGATGACGTTAAAACTATAATCGCTGATATGGGATATTCTTCGATTCCGGTCATCGCCGCCGAAATGGCGGCTTCGCGGGAGGATATAACAAGGCTTCTTGCCGTAGGCTATAATGGCGTCCAGATAGGGACTTATTTTATCGCGTCTGAAGAAGCCGGAATAGACAGGCGGAGCAAGGAGTTTTATGTAAAGGCGAAAAGGGGTGATGTAACCGTCATAAAAAGTCCGGTGGGGCTTCCGGTCAGGGTTTTAAAATCGCCTCTTGTTGAGAGAGTCTTATCGGGGCGGAGAGAGAAATTCACCTGCCCTTACCGTTGTCTGCGCACGTGCAATCCCGGAAAGGTTCCTTTTTGCATAGCCAAAGCCCTCCTTGCAACATGGCGCGGCGACATCGAAAACGGACTTTTTATGTGCGGTTGCAATGTTGAGGCTATAAAAGAGATATATCCTCTTGAGAAATTTTTTAAGTCTCTGGAAAATTAAGCGTTATTGAGAAAAATGACAGGGTGTGAAAAAATAAGAGTCGGAGTGGTTGGGGTTGGGGCGCTTGGCAGGCACCACGCCAGGCTTTATCTCCAAAACAAGAATGTAATTCTTTCCGGCATATATGATTTGAATCCGGAAAATGCTTTTAATATTTCCAAAGAATTCTCAACAAAAGTTTTTCCAAATATTGAATCTCTCGCCGGGCAGTGCGATGCAATTAGCATTGCCGTCCCCGCCGATGTCCATTATGAAGTGGCGGTAGAGCTTTTAAAGAGAAACAAGCACCTGTTAATAGAAAAACCGATAGCGACAAAAGTCGGGCATGCCGAAGAAATAGTGGAATTGGCTAAAAAGAAAAATCTTGTGCTTGGCATCGGGCATGTCGAACGCTACAATCCGGTTATGAGTTTTCTCGAGGAACGCGCTCAGAAGACGAGATTTATCGAGGTTCACAGGCTTGCAAAATATCCTCCGCCGAGACCGGGCCAACACAGACGCGGCACCGAAGTCGGAGTGGTTCTCGACCTTATGATACACGACCTCGACATAATATTGCGGCTTGTCAACAGCAAAGTGGAAAGGATAGACGCGGTGGGAATCCCCGTCCTGAGCCGCAATGAGGATATAGCCAATGTCCGCATAAAATTTGAAAACGGCTGTGTCGCGAATGTTACGGCAAGCAGGATGAGCGCAGAGCCGACGAGAAGATTCAGGGTGTTTTTCACCGACGCATATATGACGCTCGATTATGCTGAAAGGACTGGGATTATATACACAAAACATTTTCTTGGAATAAAAAAAGAGCCTATTCCGGTTCACGACTATAATGCGCTTGAAAAAGAGCTTGATGATTTCATCTCCTGTGTGATTGAGGCGAATAAGACAGGGATCGCCCCTTCTCCGAAAGTTTCAGGAGAACACGGGCTTGAAGCTCTTAAAATAGCAGTCGAAATAACGGAAAAAATAGCTGAATACAACAAAAAATACGGGGTGGTTCCCCCTGCGTAAATCGGGAGAAAATAAAACTTGACAAAGGCAAAAAGCGATTTTTATAGAGAGTCCGGAGTTGACATAGATTTGGCCGCAAGATTGCTCAAAAAGATGAGGAGCAAGTTTAAAAAGGCCAAGCGCCCCGAGATGCTTGCTCCAATAGGGGGCTTTGGCGGACTCTTCAAATTAGATGTGAAGAAATACAAAAGCCCGGTTCTTGTTTCAAGCATAGACGGCGTAGGCACCAAGATCCTCGTGTCTATGATGGCGGATCAATATAAGGGAATAGGTTTTGACATCGTCAATCACTGCATAAATGATATCGCTGTTCAAGGCGCGGAGCCGTTGTATTTTCTTGATTATATAGGAATAGGAAAACTCAGAAGCCCTCTCTACGAAGAAGTCCTTTCCGGAATAGTTGAAGCCTGCGCTAACGCGAATTGCGCCCTGCTCGGAGGAGAAACGGCGGAAATGCCCGGAATGTACGGAGAGGAATTCGACCTTGTCGGCGTTATAACCGGAGTCGTGGAAAAAGACAAACTCATCACCGGAGAAAAAATCCGTCCCGGACACATAGCCGTCGGAATAAGCTCCAACGGCCTCCACACCAATGGGTACAGCTTAGCCCGAAAGGTGCTCTTTGAAAAATGCGAATACACCGTTAAAACGGAGTTGAAAGAACTCGGTGAAAGCGTGGGAAGCGCCCTGCTCAAATCTCACACATCGTATCTGCCGGCGATAAAAGAAGCCTTTCGGACAAAGCTTCAGCTTCACGGAATAGCGCACATAACCGGAGGAGGGCTTTATGACAATGTTCCAAGAATTCTCCCGCGCGGCGCAGGCGTCGTTTTCAATCTTAAAACATTTCCAATCCCCCCTATATTCAGCCTGATCGTCGAGAGCGGAAATATTTCAAAGGAGGAGGCCTACAGGGTGTTCAACATGGGAGTCGGCATGGTATGGTTCATCCCCGAAAAAGAGGCCGACAAAGCCGTAAAAGTCTGCAAAAAAGCGGGCTTTAACGCCGCAATAATCGGCGAAGTCGTAAAGGGAAATAAAACAGTCAAAGTTCAGTAAAAGGAAAGGACCTGTCTGGGTACCTGCCTGAGCGAGAACGCTCGCAGTCAGGCGGGCACGCACAGGCAGAAGCTGTGAACTCCAACGGCAGTTTCAAAGAAGGAGACAGGATAACAACAAATAAAATGCGAAATCCGTTCGTAGTAGCGCAATTTATTGCGCGTTATCAAGAACGGCGTATAAATTCGCCTACTACAAA
>JAGVIF010000176.1 GCA_020056205.1 Lentisphaeria bacterium
ATGCAAAAATCAAAAGTATGCACACCGCAGCGGCCGCAATTGTTTCTTTGTCAAACTTCATTTCTCTTCTCCTCTCCGTATTGCGTCCATTTCAACGTGAATTTTTGCGGAACGGGATCAAATCCTCCCTCAAAGAATGGATTGCAGCGCAGTATCCTGAAAACCCCCATAACAGTTCCCCTTAGAAAACCATGCCTGTCAACAGCCTTCGCGGCGTATTCGGAGCATGTCGGATAATAACGGCACATGCGGGGCAAAAATGGCGAGAGATATTTCTTGTAGGCTCTTATGACAAAGACGGTTGTTTTTTTCGGAAATGACATAAAAAAAATCAGGAATCCTTCCACTTTCCCGCCTCTTTCAGCAGTTGAATAAAGTCCGTCTGCAATTCCTGTGTTTTGACTTTCATCGCTGACAAACGCGGGATCATCAGAATTTCGCATAGTTTCAATCGGGCGTTGCTGAGCCTGAAGGCCTCCCTCATCATTCGTTTCGCCCTGTTTCTTGCGTTCGCCTTTTTGCTGAATTTTTTGCCGCATATCAGACCAAGTTTTGAAACGGAACTTCTATTTTCGGCAATAAGGACGACGAGGAGTTTGCCAAGGTATTTTTTTCCGTGCTGTTTAACATAGTTGAAATCGGATAAATTAAGCAGATGCTGGGCTTTTGGAAAATCCGCTTTGCCGAATTGAACAGGCCTGCGTTGTTTTCTCTCTCTTTCATCAAGCATTTGAGGAGATAAATCAGGCTGTTATGCGGTGAGACGTTTGCGCCCCTTCCTGCGCCTTCTCTGCAAAATCAGTCTTCCGCCCTTTGTTGACATTCTTGCTCTGAACCCGATCTTGCGCTTTCTCTTTATGTTCGACGGCTGAAACGTCCTCTTCATTTTTTATGCCTCCACTTTCTAAATGTTACGGTTGCGAAGGAAATACAGGGCGGCGAAAAAAGCGATACGACTCCGCCAGATGCCTATGTCCTGTTTTCCTGTTTTAAAAGAAACGCTATCTTACTTGTCCCAAAGAAATATTCAAATTTTGTTTTAAAGAAAATCATATTTTTTCTTGCCATCTCTGACGACTCCTGGCTCGCTGTCTATCACTAAATACGAATCAAGTCAAGTGATGAAAGAAAATATTTTGAAAAATCCGCAAACTTTTTAAATTGCAATTTTCTCATAACAATGCTTGTATTTCAGCGATACCCAGTCAATCTATTAAAAAAATAAGATGGTTGATGGGTCACATTCCAAACTTCTGCCAAATATGGACGACTTGATGCTTGGTCGCCATCTTGAGACTAATAAACTGTTGGAACACGGAAAGGAACCGAAGAATGAAGACCGATGCGAAGTCAAAAGGAACCTGGATTCATCGTTTTGCCATACGACTCTTCACCCTCGTACTTGCGGTGCTGATCTTCTGGGTGCTTGGCTTCTTTGTGGACGACATCCGGGCCATCCGCGGTCCCGACTATGCCTCCATCGAGAAGAAACATTTGGACAAGGATCTCGTAGCAAAACGGCTCGCTCTTGAGAAACAAGTCGCGGACCTCACCCGCCAGATTGAGAACCAGACGGAGAAACAGCGCGTGGTGGGAGACAGCTCCCGCAACCTGCAACAAACGATCAACCAGCTTCTCGAACTCCAGAAGCTAGGCATGCAGAAGAGCATCGCCTTCTCCGATACGGAACAGGCAAACTTTACCAGCAGCCTGAATCTCTTTCTGAACAACCAGAAGAAGTACCAAGAACTGAGCCAGACCGTATCGGACATGCTTGAACGGAAACAGGGACTCGTTCGGGAGAAGGATCAGACGGAACTAGAGATCGAGAAGCAGCGTCAGCCCGCCAGGGATGAGTTCAATACCCTCAGCCAGAGACACCGGATGAAACTAGCCTTCCTTCAACTTGCGATTCTATTGTCCATTCTCGTTGTGGCGGCGACCGTCATCATCAAGAAGCGCTCCAGCATTTATTTTCCGTTGTTCCTTGCTTTCGGCGCGGCGACACTGATCAAGGTCGCTCTCGTGGTTCACGAGTACTTCCCCAGCAAGTACTTCAAATACGTCCTTATAGGGGGACTATTGATTGTGGTGGTGCGACTGTTGATCTACTTCATTCGCACCATCGCCTTCCCAAAGACACAGTGGCTGGTCAAGCAGTACCGGGAGGCATACGAGCGATTTCTATGTCCCATTTGTGAATACCCAATTCGGATCGGCCCCCGTCGTTTTCTGTTCTGGACGCGCCGAACAGTCAACAAGATCGTTGTTCCAAGCGATCAAGGCGATCAGGAAGAGAAATACACCTGTCCGTCTTGCGGAAGCAGCCTCTTCGAGGAGTGCCCCTCTTGCCACAAGATCAGGCATGCGATGCTTCCGAACTGTTCGCACTGCGGAGCTAAGAAGGAAATCAAATAGAGTTCCAACAAGGCAAATTCACGGGACGACATCCCTCCGCCCGTGATTTGCGCCGTTATCAAGAATATGACAGGCACCCCTGCCTGTATGTTTTGAAGAGTAGCATAAGCCTCCGGCTTGTGATTGGAAGTAGCTCAATTCTCCGGATTGAAAGCGCTATGCAAGCCAGAGGCTTGCGCTACTTCATGGAAATAATCAGAACATGCCGGATAACAAAATTGCCCATATCGGAGTCAAATTTTAGCCCGCTTATTTCATGAAAAATGCGGCCAACTGCTTAATTTAGGATGAATTCAGGAGGAAATTTACCCGCAATGGTTCAAAAATTGGCGCGGTTTTTGTCCGAGGCATTTCTTAAATTGGCGGCTGAAGTAATTGCTGTCCTTAAAACCGGAGGCGAAGGCGGCTTCTTTTACGGAAAAATTGCCCATCTTCAGCAATTTTGAGGCGTGCGAAATTCGCAGGTTAATCTGATAGTTGATAGGCGAAAGCCCGGTCGTCCGTTTAAAAACCCTAAAAAATGTGCTTCTTGACATTGACGACATCCCGCACAGCATTTTGAGGTCAAGGGGTTGGCGAAAATCTCTTTCTATGCGGCTGATCGCGTTCGCAAGCCGATAGACGGGGTCTTCGCTTTTCTCGAAAATCCTCGAATAAGTCCGTGAAAGGAAAGCGACCAGTCTCATAAAATGCGCGGTCGCCATAAACTCATAGCCTGCGATGTTCTTCGAGATTTCTGAATTTATTTCGTCAACAAGGGCGGAAGCATGGGCCAGTTGGTTTGGAGCGAGAAACAAATAATTATTCTTTTCCTTCAGTCTCTTTCGCTCCGGATAAATTTTAAAAAGGGCGTGATAACCCGGAAGCTTTTTGAGTTCATTTTTTGGCAGGCTCAAAGCGTCAAGGTGAAAAAGAATATTTATGAGATGAAGGTTTGATGTCTCCCTGTATCCGTGGCTCCGCCCCCTGCGGATTATGAAAACATTTCCCGCAATTATTTCCAGCGATTCATTTTCGGTGAAATGAATTCCCCTCCCTTTCTGAATTATAACAAGCTCGTCGAAATCGTGACTGTGAAGAGCAATAGGGGTTTGAGGATATTGTTTTTTTATCACAATAGGAAAATCTTCCGGCAAAAAAACTCTTATTTTCTTTTTCATGTATCATTGAGATTATTATGCTAATAAATGAGATTTTTGTTAAGGCATAACACCTCACACTGTGATATATGTATTCTGTTAAATTTGAATTTCAAACTAAAAGA
The DNA here is from genome assembly GCA_020056205.1 of Lentisphaeria bacterium. Classification (GTDB taxonomy): domain Bacteria; phylum Verrucomicrobiota; class Lentisphaeria; order Victivallales; family GWF2-50-93; genus JAGVIF01. Next base: position 3,683 of record JAGVIF010000176.1, read on the forward strand.
GATTATAAAACAAAAGAGGAGTTTTTTATGGGAAAGATTGTGGAGGAGTTTAAAAATCCCGGCGCCGCATATCGTGGAAAACCATTTTGGGCTTGGAACGGGAAACTTGAAGAGGACGAACTGCGCAGACAATTGCGCGTAATGCGAGATATGGGGCTGGGAGGCGCATTTATGCATTCACGCGTCGGGCTTGCGACCGAATATCTCTCAAAAGAATGGTTCAATCTTGTCAATGCCTGCGCGGATGAGTGCCGGAAAAATAAAATGGAGGCGTGGCTCTATGACGAGGACCGCTGGCCGTCTGGCGCCGCAGGAGGACTTGTAACAAAAAATCCGAAATACCGCATGCGCATACTGAAGATGACCGCTTCGGAAGCCGCAGACTATGAGGCAGAGGGCGGAGAACTCGCCGTATTCGCCGCAAAGATGGCAGGAAATACTCTTCTTAGCTACAGGAAGGCGAAATCGGCAAAGAAAATAGATGCCGAAAAGGGCGAACGGATACTTTCGTTCAAGATCCATATCGAAGAGAATTCACCTTGGTACAACGGATTCACATATCTCGATACGATGTCCGACAAGGCCGTCAGGCAATTCATCAAGATAACGCACGATGCGTATGCGAAGAACTGCAAGAAGGATTTCGGCAAACTCATACCGGGAATATTCACCGACGAACCGAACTATGGCCATCTTTCTGCATACAAGAACACGTCGAAAATACCGTGGACAGACAAGCTCCTACAGACATTTAAAAAGCGTTATGGCTACGATTTGGCGGACAAGCTCCCTGAAGTGATATTCAGATTGAACGACGAGGAATTCTCAAAGGCCCGTCACGATTACTTCGAGGCGTGTACGTACCTTTTCACTAACAATTTCGGCAAGAAGATTTACAAGTGGTGCGACAAAAACAAGGTCGCGTTCACCGGACACGTGCTTTGCGAGGACTCATTGCCGTCTCAAACCAGAGTTGTCGGGAGCGCGATGCGTTTCTATGAATATATGCAGGCGCCCGGAATAGATATCCTCTGCTCACAGGGGCTTACCCGCGAGGGAAGTCCTACGCCCGAGTATCTTACAGCTAAACAATGCAGTTCGGCGCTTGACCAGTTCGGCAGGAAATGGATGCTGAGCGAACTCTACGGCTGCACGGGCTGGCATTTCACCTTCGCGGAACATAAGGCGGTTGGCGATTGGCAGGCCGCTCTCGGAGTCAACCTCCGCTGCCAGCATCTTTCCTGGTACACGATGGAAGGCGAGGCAAAACGCGATTATCCCGGCTCGATTTCATTCCAGTCTCCGTGGTGGAGGGATTATAATGTTGTGGAAGACTACTTTTCACGGGTGAACTATATGCTTACCCAGGGAAAAGCTGTCAGAGATGTCGCCGTAATTCATCCTATCGAGAGCGCGTGGGGCGTTGCGTACCAGCAACTGATAGATTGCGGCTGGGGGGACTTTCCTCAGGGCAAGGAAGGGGACAAGGAGCAACCGGTGATCACTCTTGACGAGAATCTCAAGAAGGTACAGCAGATACTTCTCGAAGAGCATTTTGATTTCGAATATGTTGACGAGGATATTCTTGCGCGCCACGGCGCGGTAAAGAACGGCAGGTTCAACCTTGTCAAATCCTCGTACAGCACGGTCATTGTTCCTCCTGCGTACACATTGAGGAAGAGCACCTGCGAAATGCTTGCGAAATTCGCAGAAGTCGGCGGAAAGGTTATTTTCGTGGAGCCGACGCCTTCATTTGTAAATGCCGAAAAATGCGATTGCATCATGGAACTTGTTGCGAAATGCGCAAAAGTCGGACTCGACAGGGCTGAGCTCGTGAAGGCTCTTTCAAAGGACAAGACGATCAGAAATATCGCGGTGAAGACCGCAGACGGCAAAGAATACAATCCATGTCTTTACATGATGAGACAGGACAAGAACGGACGCGCGATCGTCTTCATCTGCCATACCCTGCAGGACAAGGATTCCGGCGCAGTTACGGTTGAAATTCCGGTGAACGGCGCGGTGCAAGAATGGGATGCGATCACCGGCGCCGTTTATCTCGCGGACGCGCAAAAGACATCTTCAGGCGTGAAGCTAAAAACCGTCCTCCACGGAACGGGCAGTAGAATTTTCGTGGTGGATCCGAAGCAAAACCCGAATCTTCGCAAACGCTTGGAATTCAAAGATGTTAGCGGGAAAAAGATAGACTGCTCCACGATGAAAATCTTCAGAAATGAACCGAACGCCTTCCCTCTCGATGTCCCGGAATATTCTTTGAACGGGGGTGAATGGAAGAAGGACAAGGACATTCTGAAAATCGACAACGCGATCCGCGACATCGTCAAATGGCCTCACCGCGGCGGTTCAATGTGCCAGCCATGGGCAGTCAAAGAAGAGAAAAACTCGAAAACAGCCCAAGTCTCATTGCGTTATCTCTTTGAAATCAAAGAAGTTCCAACATCGCCATGCCATCTTGTAATGGAAAGGCCGGAGAAATTTTCCATCACGCTGAACGGTTTTGAGCTTAAACACGACGAAGGCGAAGGATGGTGGATAGACAAGTCATTTAAACGGCTTTCCGTTTCTCCCGCGATCCTGAAGGCAGGCATTAATGAACTCGTCTTGAAAACAAATTATTCCTCAAAAGACAATCTTGAAGCGCTCTATTTTACCGGAGAATTCGGCGTTTCTTGGACGAAGACCGCCTCGTCAAGGATAATTCCTGTCATAACCGAACTGCCGAATGAACTCAAATTAGGAGATTGGTGCGAACAGGGATTCCCGTGCTATACAGGCTCAATTACGTATTCGATGGATTTTGAGATTGAGAAGATTTCCAAAAATATCTTCATCAAAATCCCGGAATGGCAGGGATCTTTGCTCAAAATTTATGTCAACGGGAAAAAGGCCGGAATTCTGGCATGGCAGCCTTATGAAGTCAATATCGGCGATTTTGTCCAAACGGGAAAAAATAAACTTGCCATTGAAGTCGTGGGCACAAGGAGAAACCTGCTCGGTCCTCTTCACCTGACAACAAAATATCCGGCATGGACAGGACCGTGGGACTTTAAAAAGTATGAACTGTGGACCGACGAATATGTCCGTCTCCCTTACGGCCTTGTCAGTAGTCCGGCAATAAGCGTGGTATGAATTCAGCGGGCGACTGCGCTTTGCGCCTCGGGGTTTTATCAATAAAAAACTGCCTAAGAAAGACACACGCTGAAGTCGAAGATCCCGGGGCCGTAGGAACTTGGGATTGTGAATTCCAACGGCAGTTTCAAAGGAGCAACCCATGTGAGCCGAGTCGTAGCCGTAGGCGAGTAAGTATTCAGTAAAGTATGTGTTCTATCGTAATCAGCAGAGCGGCTATCGTAGAATATTTACGACGGGGATGCCTTCACGGAATCAGGAATCATCTTAGCGATGAAAATTGCGTCTGATTTTTTTCCCCAAGGTTCGATATATGTCATTCCGTTCACGGTTTTTCCGCTACATGGATTTACGAAGGTTGAGAGATGAAAGTTGCTGTTTTCGCTTAGGAATCTTGTGATCACATCTTCATTCTCTTTTTTGAAAACGGAGCATGTGGCGTAAAGAAGCGCGCCGCCCGGCCGGACTGCAATGGCGGAGGCCTTCAATATTTGGAACTGGAGTTCATGGAAGCGTTTTATTTCTTCGTCCGCAAGCCTCCACCTAGCATCGGGATTTCTCCTCCACGCGCCTGACGAAGAGCAGGGGGTGTCAACAAGAACTCCGTCAAAGAAATTCAGCCATCTTTTTTCAGGGGCGGCGGAATCTCTTTCAAAAT
>JAGVIF010000315.1 GCA_020056205.1 Lentisphaeria bacterium
ACTCGCCGCCGAGAAGCCTGTTGCGCAATATTCCGGCGCGCATAAGCAGGTCATCCGCCGTCTCGTATTTATCCGGCATCCACTTTTCCTTTCCGTAAGTTCCAATCGCGTTTGGAATGGACGACGCTATCTCTTTCAAACTTGGAAACTTGGCTTTGTTCGGGAAAAAAATTTCCACAAAAATTTCGCGCAGAAGCGGTTCAAGCATTATATTTGACTGAGTTTTTTCGGATATGATTTGCGCCGTCTGGCAGCATCTCAGGAAAGGGCTTGAAATTATCAGAGTTTTTTCTCTGCTGTTTTCAAGGAGGTATTTGGCGCAATAGGAAGCCTGCGCCCTTCCCTTCGGCGACAGCGGAGAATTGGCGCTGTCGCTCATGCCGACGTTTCCGAGCGACTCGCCATGCCTTACAAGATAAAAAACCTTAAACATAAATATCTTTTGAAAAATCTATTTGAATCAGAATATTATATCCATCAACTCACAGGAACCGGAATTCAGGAGTCAGCGGCCTGTTGCGGAGTCCGCAGTTTTATCAATAAGAAACTGCCCAAGAAGGACACACGCTGAAGCTGTGAACTCCAACGGCAGTTTCAAAGGAGGATAAATGTCAAAACCAAAAAATCAAACTCTCCGGAAGCATTCCGGGTAAATATTCACCGAACCCCGTCTGCCTGCGAGCCTGCCTGAGCGAGGACGCTCGCAGTCAGAAAAGAGAAAACGATTGAAAAGCGCGAAAGATTGAGAGTGTCAGAGTGTCGATAATTGGATGATTGCGCTATTTAAAAATCTCCAAATCTTAAAATCTCTAAATCACCAAATCAAAAAATAATATGTCCCTTATGTCCCTTGCGTCCCTTATGTCTCTGCGCCCCTGCGGTGAAGAATTTGGAAATCGGAAATTCTGAATATGATAAACCGCTTAAAAATACGCAATCTCGCCGTCATTGAAAGCCTCGAAATGGAACTGGCGCAAGGCTTCAATGTCATAACCGGAGAGACCGGCGCGGGCAAGACCGTCATAATGCAGGCGGTCTCTTTGCTACTCGGCGAGCGCGCCCCGAAAGACATAATACGCTACGGCACCGCAAACTGCGAAATATCCGCTGAAATAGCGCCCGGAAAAGCGCTTCCTGAATTGTCCAAACTCATAGCCGAACTCGGAATAGAGGCCGAAGACGAAACCGCCCTGATAATAAGGAGAGTCATAACAAACTCATCGTCAAGGAATTACATAAATGACACTCCGGTGTCTCTGCAGACTCTTAAATCCATCGGCGACATTATGATAGACACTCACGGCCCGCACGAGCACCAGTCCGTCCTACGGCAGGACATTCAACTGAGCCTTCTTGACAGATATGCCGGGCTGGAAAAAGACGTGAAATTTTGTCAGGCGGAATGTCTCAAATTAAAGGATTCCGCGTTGAAAAAAGAAAATTTTGAGAAAAATCTTCCGGATGCGCGCGAGGAGGATTTCCTCAGGCATTTGCTCGCGGAAATAAACAACGCCGCTCCGAGAGAAAATGAGGACGTCGAACTTTACTCAAGGCACAGACTCATGTCCAATTCACAGGCCGTCCTTCAGGCATACTCCGAGATGATGAAAATACTCTCCGACTCGGAGGGCGGCATCCTGGAAAAAATATATGAAGTCAACAAAAATATAATCAGCCTCGATAAAATTGACGCTGAAAACGCTTCGCCGCTTATGAGCGAAACAGAGGAAATACGCAGAAAAATATCGTCTTTGTCCGACAAGATCAGGGAGCTTTCCGAGGCACTTGAAATGGATGAAAAAGATTTTGCTTCCATCGAGGAAAGGCTCGGAATCATAACTTCCCTGAAGAGAAAATACGGACCGGACTTGTCAAATGTGATAAAGTCCGCCGAAAACGCCGAAAAAAAACTCATCGCCCTCGAGAACTGCGCAAAAACCAGAAAAGAGCTCGACGATGATCTGAAACACTCTCAAAAGGCTCTGAATGACGCCTGCGCAAATCTCAGCGCCAAAAGGAAATCGGCGTCCGCGAATTTCGCAAAAAAGGTCTGCTCCGAACTCAAAAAACTCGGATTTTTGAAGGCGGTCTTTAGTGTGAATTTTACTGCGGATGAGGCGGGACCGAATGGCGCCGACAAGATTGATTTCATCTTTTCAGCCAATCCCGGAGAAGGGGCTAAGCCATTGCGAAATATCGCAAGCGGCGGGGAGATATCAAGGGTGATGCTCGCGTTAAAAACGGTGTTGTCGGAGGCGGATTCAATTCCCGTTCTCGTTTTCGATGAAATAGACTCCAACATAGGCGGAGCAACCGCCTCCGTCGTAGGAGAAGAACTTGCGAAACTCGCAAAAAAACACCAGCTCATCTGCATTTCGCACCTCGCGCAAGTGGCCTCTGAGGCGGAGCGGCATTTCGTGGTTGAGAAAAGCGTCCGTTCGGAAAAAACGTTCACGGACATCAGGCAACTCGACGCAAAAGGACGGGTCGCCGAAATCGCGAGAATGCTTGGAGGCACCGGCGCCGCCCTCAGGCACGCAACGGAAATGATGAAAAAACAATCTGGTATTTGAAAAGTTCAGCGAACTCCGTCCTTTGCTTAAGTTATTACAAAAGAAAAACGCGAAACAGGTGGATTTGGAATGTTCTCTTTCTATAAAAAAATGAGAAGAAAATTCTTTGAAGGCCCTGATTGGATACTGCCTCCGTCTTATCTGCTAAACGATAGATACCGCTCTCCTACAGTTCTTCTTTTTACGTGGAGTTACGCGTGGCTTCTGCGCGTCTTGACCGTACCCGGACGAATAGTGCTGCCAATCTGTTTCTTAATAATATTCTATACTCTGATAATATTCCAGAACCCTATCAGAATCCTCGCGTTTGGACTTGCCGCGATAGTCACAAGCGACCTGATTCTCGGTTATATTTTCCGCCCAAAAAAAGTCCGCATATCAAGGACAATCCCCAAAAGAACGCGTCAGAACCATCAATTTGAGCTAACTTATAAAATCCGCAATTGCGGCAGATTTCCGCTCTGGAATATTCTGATTGACAGCATTCCGTTTGGCGGGCGCGTGACAAACTCCGGAAGAGCGGAGTCCATAACATCACTGAAACAGGGCGATGAAATTTCGTTCAGCCGTTCCATAGCCATTTCAGGCAGAGGCGCGCATACGCTTTACGCTCCGATATTGGAGACGGTATTTCCTTTCACTATTTTCAAATGGAGCCGGAGAGGAACTAATTCCGACAAAATCACGGTTCACCCCGATTTTTCAAAACTGCAAAACATAAACTTGCCTATCGGAAGCAGATACCAAAAAGAGGGAAATGCGAATATCGCAAGGATCGGAGAATCCTCCGACTTCATCGGGTGCCGCGAATTTCGCACCGGAGACAATCCAAAGCATATTCATTGGCCGAGTTCCGCCCACAGAACGGAGCTCGTAGTCCGTGAATTCCAGGAAGAGTATCTTACAAGAATAGCGGTGGTGGCTGACACATATGTTCCGCCTGACGGCTTTTTTGATTTGTTCAGGGAGAATCCGCGAAAAAAAAGATTTGAGGCCGCCGTGAGGCTCTGCGCTTCGGTCGCCGATTATCTGTCGGGAAGCGACTACCTGATAGATTTTTTCGCGGCAGGCCCGAACGTTTATCACTTCAAAGGCGGACGCAGTCTGCTCACGTATGATTACATGCTCGACATTATATCGTGTCTGGAACCAAACAGAAAAGAGCCGATATCCGAGCTGTCCCCTGAACTTCTTGAAATAGTTTCACAGATAGGAAGCGCCATACTCATACTGTTAAAATGGGATGAGCCGCGTAAAAAACTCTGGAGCCAGCTTGTGGAAAACGGCGTTTCCGTGAAGACAATCGTAATATCGGATTCAGCGGAGGGCATTCCGCCGGATTTCGTTCGCCTCAGCTCTCAAAATATTCTTGAAGGAGCTTTGAAAAACCTGTGAAAGGCCGTAATCCCCGCGTCAATTCAAAATACAAGCGCAACACTTGATGCCGCATGGGGTGATGGCGTGAACTATTTATTCCGGATGGACAGCGGCAACGATTCGGAGGAGAATCTTCTTACAGAAAATTGTTCGTTGAAACGTTTGACAAAGTTGTTTCAGAGCCTATTCTTAAAAACGAAGAAAGGGCGATGGCTGATTCACGAATTGTTGGACACGTTGAAGCGCCGTGCTATATCAGGAATGAAGAACGCGCACAGGAAATGCTATCCAAGTGATAGGCAGACAACAGGTTTAAAAGGAACCAGTGAATCATGAAGAAATTGAGAATCTATCTGGATACATCGGTAATCGGAGGTTGTTTTGATTCGGGATTTTCCTTGTGGTCAAACGGTCTGTTGAATGACTTCAAGCTGGGAAATTTCCAGCCTATATTGTCTGAAATAGTTGCAGCTGAAATCGAGGATGCTCCAGAGCATATACAGGAAAAATACGCAGAGATAGTGGACATGGGGGCGGAATATCTGGAAATCAGCGAAGAGGTATTGGAACTTGCAGATGTCTATTTGAAAAACCATGCCGTGAATCTCAGGCTTGGATACAAGGCCTTGCAGATATTTTCGCCAAGGGAGGTGGCCAATTATGAAGACAAAAACAGAATTTGACGCAGTGGGAATGGTAAGAGCAATCATGGACGCACATTTTGAATCCTTGAAGCACAAGTCACCTGCCGAGAAAATCGCCTTCTTCAGACAGAAGGCGAGGCGTATCAATGAAAGGCTTGAAGCAAGACATCACAAGACGGCTTCCATGAAATCCAAACTTGTAAGCGCATAATTGCAGAGGTTCTCTTGGGCTGTCCGGTTTTAGATTCAGAATATTACGCGAAGATCGCAAGAAGCGGGTTTCATTTTTCAGATGCGGAAATTCCCTTTGCGAGCTTGGCGGACCCGAGGCACCACGGCTCGGGATATTCGACTTCAGTCTGCCAACGTTGAAAACTTTTCAATTGGCTACTCCTACGACCTCGCCGGACAACTCACAGGAGCACAGAAAAAGTTTACAGATGACACGCAGGATTTCAGCTACAAAATATTTCAGCTTATAGGACGACTGTGCAAAAAAAACTTTTTATTATCCTTTCAGTATTTTTTTTGTTGGCGCAATATCTTGCCGCCGATGAACTTACCGTTATGGTATACAACCTGCGCAATTATTTTGTAAAAGGAGAGAACACCCCGATCAAAGAAGACTCTTCAAAGGCCGCAGTTGCGAAAATGATAAAAAGCGTCTATCCCGATATTTTTATGGCAACGGAAGTGGGAGGGGAAAAATCCATCGCCGACTTGACAGCGCTGCTGAAAAAAAACGACTGCCCCTATCCATACATCAAAACGATAGAGGGAGAAGACAGTTCAAGGCATCTCGTCTTGTTTTCTAAAATACCGCCTTCAGAATTTTCCCC
>JAGVIF010000203.1 GCA_020056205.1 Lentisphaeria bacterium
AAAAAGCCGAATAGCCGTGTTTTTCGAGCGCTATGATTATTTCCAGCCCCGCCAAATAAAGCGCGTCTTTTTTTATGGGATATTGTAATGACATAAAAAAACAGTATGCCTCTTGAAAATTTCCCGTTTGAAACTACATTCCATGTAAATATCCGCCGAACCCCGTCCTTCAAGTGGTATAAGTTCAGTAAAAGGACGGGGTTTGCTTAAATTAGGCGGCCAAAGGCCGCAACCCGGAATATCCAATATCGAACACGGAATATCCAATGTCCAAGTTAAGATTTTCCGGAAATAAATTCCGATGGAAATTGGAAATTGAGTGCTGGATATTGGGTGTTCATAAACTTTGAAATTCCTTAACCTGAACTCATACCGCTCTACCCTTGCTCTTTTTTGGACAAGTTCAAGCGCAAGAGCGTGGATTTGGAGTCTTTTTTCTATATATTAAAATTTTTAACGAAAGGAATTGTGCATCAATGAGAACAACCAGCGACATTGTTTAAGGCTCTTGTCTGTCAAAGCAAGAACTGAACGGTAAATATTCACTGAATTCGTGTGCTGAATGCTCACATATAACTTTCCAAAGTCAAAAAAAATGCCACCCAAAAGTATATTTGTAAAAGATAGGATATTTGAAATTGCCGCCCGAACTTTATTTTGCGGGCTTGTCTTTTTATCTTTTTCTCTCTTTTCGGAGACAGTGCCGGAAGATATCGAAAGGGTCAGGCTTTTAGCTGACAAGGCATTGGAGGACAATAACTTGCCTCTTGCGATAAAATACAACAAACAGTTGAGGGGCTTGGTCAAAGATCCAAAACAGACGGTTGATATTGCTCTGACCCTCATATCGCTGCTTCTTGACGCCGGAGAAGATTCTGAAGCATCCGGCAATATCAAAGAATTCGAAAAACTTTTTGAGCAACAGGTCGCCTCAACCCCGCAGATACGGGCAAGGCTTGAATATTTCAAAGGCATTCTTTGTCTGCGTTCCGAAAACTATGATGAGGCGATCTCAAGATTAAAGTCTCTTATTGAGCCGTATGCGCTTACGGACTCCGATTTCAACTGCCGCGCGATTTTCGCCCTTTCCATGACATATGCGGCCATTGAGGACTGGGCTTCAGCCGTGAATTACGCGAAGAAGATGGAATCAGAGGGCGCCGGAACCAGATGGGAGGAGGCGGGGAAGTCTTTGAGTTCGAGTTTTATGATGATGTCAGAAAATCCTTCGTTCCCGGATTTTAAAGCTCCCGATGATCCCGAAAAACTTGAACTATCCGATGTTGTCCGTCTTTTTGCCTGCGGCTCGAAGGACGCGGCTTATTCCGCGTATAAGTCGCTGAAAGCGGACAAACGCAAGAGCAACCCGGCCTCTTTTCATTCCCTTTTTATTCTTTCCGGTTTGTCCCTGAATCAGCGCGACATAGACGGAGCGGCGCTCTTTATTGAAGGAGCGATGAACCTTGCCCCCCAGGAAATTCTCAAGAGAAAACTTATTGTCCTCTCCGCTGAATTAAGCGAGATCAAAGGAGACTTCAACAGCGCCATCGAATCTTATAAAAAGTTTCTGGCTGATGCGTCTCCGCGCGAGCGGCCTGACGAAATCAGGCTCAAATACGCGTCCGCATTGAGAAGGGCGGGCAGGAACGAAGAGGCCTTGCTGGAATACGACAAAGTTATAAGAACGGCGGATGCGAAGCTGAGCCTGCGCTCCGCCTGCGAATCCGTATCGCTTCTCATCGCCTTGAAAAATTACGCCAAAGCCGACGAAATTGTCAGAACCGCCGTAGCATTGGATGCCCCCGATGCCCGCGGGAGAGCGGCCCTGCTTTCCGCCGAAATAAGTTTTGCAAAAGAGGAATGGCTTAAAGCGGCAGACCTCTTCGCAAAACTGGCAAACGATTTCCCTGAATACCGCGAGAGAGGTCTGCTCGGGGAGATAAAGGCGTATTATTCGGCCGGAAACTACGAAAAGACTATTTCGCTCGTCGAAAAAGACAAAGGTGTTTTTTTAAGCAGTGAGGTCTTGCAGGATGCGTTTTTCATCAACGCCATGGCGATGAAAAAACTTGGAAAAAAACGTGAAGCATCTCTCATTTTTCTGTCCTTTTCCGAAAAATATCCCAACAGTCCGCTGGCTTCTCAGGGCATTTTCGAGGCGGCAAAAATATCTCTTGAAGAGGGCGAATACAAAGACGGGGCTGAAAAGTTCGCGTTATTGTATTCGAAGTATCCCGACAGCGCGCTTGCCGCCAATGCCCTCTACAGAAAAATCTACTGCGGCTATCTTTCAGGGGATTTAAAACAGACCGAAAACGACATCACATTGATAACCGCGAAATATCCGCGCTCCGAATATTCAGCCTTCGCTCTCATCTGGCTCGCCGATATGAACAAAAATGCGGGGAAGGATGAGGAAGCCGAAAAGATTTATCCCAAAATTTTAAAAGAATATCCGGATTTCAAAGAACTTGCGGCGGAAGCCTTGTATGAACTGGCAGTTCTCTCCAGAAAAAAAGGCGAAACCCAAAAGGCTTTGTCCCTCCTTGACGAACTCTCAGAAAAATTCCCGGAACAAAGCCACTGTTCCGAAGGCTATTTCCTCAGAGGAGATATCCTGAGCGGGAATTCGGAATACGAAAAGGCGATTCCGTTTTTTATGAAGGCGTCGGTAAAACGCCCCGGTTCTCTTCTGGCGGTCGCCAGCTTTGGCCGCCTCGGAGACTGTTATTTCGCGCTCTCCCCGAACGACCCTTCAAATCTTGTCAAGGCCGCCGACTATTACAGGAAAGTTCTCGATTCGCCCCTCGCCCCGATTGATATTCGCGAACAGGCTATGTTTAAATTCGGCAGATGCGAGGAAAAACTTGGCGATTACGGAGCGGCGCTGGCCAAATACAGAGAACTTATCTATAACTATGAAGCCGATTGGGACAGAGGTTTAAAACGGGATGCATTGTGGCTCTCCAAATCAGGAGATTCCGCTATTAAAATATATCTTGAGAAAGGAAATGAAGATGGACTGGAAATGTCCGAAAAACTCTATTCAAAACTCCTCGATATGGGTGTTGACACGATAAAACAAATGAGGCAAAATATTGATGCGCTAAGAGAAAAAATCAAAAATGGGAGAAAAAAATAAATGCTCTTAAAAGAAATAATGATTGTCGGCGGGCCTGTCATGTGGCTCATAGCCATCTGCAGCGTGATCGCAGTCTTCGTCTTCATCGAAAAACTTCTGTATTTGCACAGAATACAGATCAATGTCGGAGAACTCGTCAAAGGACTTTTAAACGTCCTCAAAAAAGGAAATATCATTGAGGCTGTAAGTCTTTGCGATGAAACTCCGGGACCCGCCGCCCACATACTAAGGACGGCCATACTCAGTTACGAAGAGGGGAGCGAGGACATAACACAGGCCGTTCAGGATTCGGCGCTCGGAGAAATGCCCAGAATCGAGGCAAGAATGAACATACTCGCCACAATCGCATACATAGCGCCCCTGCTCGGACTTCTCGGAACAGTAATCGGCATGATAGGCGTCTTCAACACTATAAACGACATAGGCGCCTTTGTGAACGCCAAAGATTTAGCGAAGGACATCGGCGAGGCTCTGTACACAACGGCCGGAGGGCTCTGCGTCTCCATCCCCTCTTATATCGCCTATAATTATCTTGTCTCAAGAATAGAGGCTATAACCGTTGACATGGAAAAAGCGGCCTCCGAAATAATTTATTTCTTCAAGAAAAATCAGAAAAATACAAATCCCGATAAATGAGCGTATTCCGTACAAAACTTAAGATAATAAAGGGAAAACCGGATCTTACCCCGCTGATAGACGTTGTCTTCCTCCTCCTCCTTTTCTTTATGCTTTCAAGTTCATTCGTCCAGATAACAGGCATAAAAATCAATCTGCCCGATACTGTGGCTTACGAGGATACCGACGCCGAAAAATTAGTCATAACTCTCGATCGGGGTGGAAATTATTTCTTCAACGACGAAAAACTCAACTGGCCGGTCTTGCAGGAAAGATTAAGCCAGTATGCCGCAAAGTGGAGAGTTGACACCGTGATAATCGTGGCCGACACCAAGACCGAATATGGGGACATAGTAAAACTCATGTCGCTCGCGCGTTCGCTCAATTTGGATGTATATGCCGCGACCGCTCCGCAAAAGGAAAAACGTTCAAGTGATGACGAAGTTCAGTTTTAAAAATAAAAACGAAGTCCTGAGAAGGCTTATAGCGGCCACGCTAATCACGGCGGCGCTGCATGTGTCCGGATTTCTCCTTGTTGCCAGACCATTGTCAAGCCCTTCCGCCAAAAAGAGCGGGAGATCCGTCTCCTTCGTTTCGTGCGACCGTTTCCAGAGCGCCAGTCTCCTCCCTTTCATAAAAAACAACAACCCGCTTTTGTTTGTCCGCCCTGATTTCAAATTCGGCTTCTCTTCCTCCATAAACAGAAAAACGGAAAGAACTCCTCTGCCCGATATCGCTATTTCCTCCGATCTGTCGCAAACCGCATCCGAAAAAAAACAAATGGATGATTTTATTCTCCTTAAAAAGGTAAAAAGCGATTTTGGGGATAAAACAATATTTGCCTATCAAAATATCGCGATTCAAAGACCAAAAGACAACTCCCGCCCGGATATCATAGCCAAAAGGGAATATCCTCTCGTGTTTGATTCCTACGGCAAAAATCTGAGAGACCTGTCCGAAAAATTGAAAACCCTGCCCATCCCTCAGTCAACATCGGAAACCATCTGTGAATTCACCTTTAAAGGATTTGACAGAATCCCATCCGTGAAAATTCTTAAAAGTTCCTCCGATTCAACTCTTGACAGGACCGCTCAAAATGCGATAATTCCATACGCCTCGAAAATCGCGGCGAAATGGGATTTAGACAGGATATGCCTCACAATATACTGGAAGGAGGACGGAAAAAAATGAGGCTCTTTCTTAAATTGAGTGGGTCGTCCGATTTGAAAAATTATGAATATCCAATATCCAACACTCAATTTCCAATTCCCATCGGAATCCAATTCCGGAACATCTTAAACTTGGACATTGGGTGTTCCGTGTTGGATATTGGATATTCGAGCAATTTACCCACTTAAAATAAGAAGGGAAGCAAAATGATAACAGTTCAGAGAGAAGATTTTTTCATCATTTATATTTTGGCGGCTTTCTTAATAATATTTATTCTCTGGATAAGAGAGCTGCTGAGAGTGAAGACCTACGAATGGGCTTTGTCGGAAGGCTCCGTGTGCTTATGCGACAAGTGCCGCTTCGCGTTTCTTGTGAAACCCGGAGAATCGTTGTCAAACTGTCCGAGATGCGATGAATTATGCGTGGTAAAAAAATATAGGAAGTGAAAAAACATGGAAGATAAAGAACAGATTTTAATTCTGGATTTCGGTTCGCAATATAGCCAGCTTATAGCCAGAAGAATCCGCGAGTGCGGAGTCTTCAGCAAAATCATTCCGTTCAATTCGACCGCGGAAAAAATAGCCGCAGAAAAACCGATCGGAATAATTTTAAGCGGAGGCCCTGCGAGCGTCTACAGCAAAAATGCCCCCGACTGCGACATTAATATCTTCTCTCTCGGCGCGCCAATTCTCGGAATATGCTACGGATTCCAACTGACGGTTCACAAACTCGGCGGAAAAGTGACGCGCTCAAAGTCAAGAGAATACGGCGGAGCTAGGCTTGAAATAAAAAGCAAAGACGATTTTTTCGCGGGAGTCAAGAGAAAAAATCTTGTCTGGATGAGCCACGGCGACAAAGTCTGCGGCCTGCCGCCGCAATTCCAAACTCTCGCAACCACAAATAACACCGAATTCGCCGCCGCATCCGACCCCAAAAATAAAATCTACGGCATACAGTTTCACCCGGAGGTCAAACACTCCGCCCAGGGACAAACAATGATAGACAATTTCTGCAGAAAAATATGCGGAGCCTCCGCCGGCTGGACAATGCAGTCTTTCATCGAAAAATCTATTTCGGAAATAAAAGCGCGCGTCGGCGAAAAAAATGTCGTTCTCGGTTTGAGCGGAGGCGTTGACTCTTCCGTCGCCGCCGCGCTGATCCACCGCGCCATAGGCAAAAAACTCCGCTGTATATTCGTCAACAACGGACTGCTTAGAAAAAATGAGGAAAAAAGAGTCGTTGAGCTTTTCCGTAAAAACATGAAAATGCCGCTCATTTATGTTGACGCTTCAGGACAGTTCATTAAAAAATTGCGCGGCGTAACCGATCCTGAACGCAAACGAAAAATAATAGGCCGGGAATTCGTAAATGTTTTTGACGCCGAGGCCGCAAAAATCAAAAACTCCGGCTTCCTCGCCCAAGGCACAACCTATCCGGATGTCATTGAAAGCGTTCCAATAGCCGGCAATCCAAGCTCTATGATTAAAAGCCACCATAATGTCGGAGGACTTCCGAAAAAAATGAAGCTGAAACTCTTGGAACCGCTCTCTCAACTCTTCAAAGACGAAGTCCGCGAGGTCGGCAGACAACTCGGACTGCCGGATGAAATAATAATGAGGCAACCCTTCCCGGGACCCGGACTCGGCGTCAGAATACTCGGCGAAATCACTCCGCCAAAACTCGAAATCCTCAAAAATGCCGACTCCGTAGTAGTGGATGAAATGAAAAAAAACGGACTTTACTACAAAATATGGCAGACTTTCGCCGTCCTCCTCCCAGTCAAAACCGTCGGCGTTATGGGCGATGAGAGAACATACGACAACGTGATAGCGCTCCGCGCTGTCGATAGCTCCGACGGCATGACCGCCGATTGGGTAAGGATTCCCTACGATTTGCTTGCTCATATAGCCAACAGAATCATAAACGAGGTTGACGGTGTCAATAGGGTCGTCTACGACATAACCTCAAAACCACCAGGCACTATCGAGTGGGAATAAATATTCACCGAACCCCGCCTGCCTGTGCGTGTCCGCACGCAGACAGGTCCTTTCGGTGAATATTTACATCTA
>JAGVIF010000365.1 GCA_020056205.1 Lentisphaeria bacterium
GGAATATCCAATGTCCAAGTTTATTTCTGTCCTTCGTCGGTTGGAGATTGAGTGTTGGATATTGGGTGTTCAAATGAGTTCAACCTTGCTTTAGCTTGATAGGTATGGGGAATCGGGGTCGGAATCGGAATCGAATGCTAAGCCAAATTGAGAAGTTCGGAAGTTCGAAAGTGCGGAAATGCGAAAAAGGGTTCACCGTTCAGCGTTCAGGGTTCAGGATAAATGAAGACACAAGCAAAAAGAAGTTCTAAAGTTCGGGAGCGCGAAAATGCAGCACAGGCATCTTGCCTGTGAAAAAAGTAGAAAATGATTGAGAAGCGCGGAAACGCGGAAAAAATATGTCCGATCCGTCCTATTCGATAATTGAATTGGCAATTGGAAATGGAGTTTGGATATTGGATGTTTATTCCTCAACTTAAATTTAAAGCGGTGCGGGAGCGCCGCAGTCCAAAGACGGCTGTCGCCGTCAGTAATTTTTGTGTTACTATTTGAATGTAAGAGAGTTGCTCATCATGCCGCCGTTTGGGTTAAGATTTGGCGGGTAAGAAAACCCGCCCTCCATTATTTCAAACTCCATGTCTCTACTTGACAAGCGCCTACGCGGCGCTGCTCAAACGCAAAATGTAGGTTGATCCTTCGCGTTCCGATGCCCTTTCAACGCCCCGCAATAGCTATAGCTTGCTTTTTTGCGGCTGAAAGTATTTGGTTTTTAGTTTCCTGATCTACCAGCGTTGGTTCAATCAGGATACTTCTTATGTCTTGAAATCCGATGAACCCAAGTAGCAATTCGAGGTATGGTTTTTGGAAATCCATGGCGCTGGACTCAGCTTTGCCGTATTCGCCGCCGCGCGCATATATCACTGGGACCGGTTTTCCGGTCACCAGCCCCCGGAACCCTGATTCAGAAGAGAAACTGAACGTAAGGCCGGGCTGTGTAATCAGGTCAATAAAGTGCTTTAGCTTATATGGAATGAAAAAATTCCACATATGAAGTAATTTACTCATATCTGCTCCCTCGTTTTATAATGAGTTTATTCTTTTATTATCAACAACTTATGACTTTAAAAATGGGGAAATTCGGATTTCAGCCCGTTTTTCTGCGAAAAACGGGTTAGCGTTCAGTTCAGACGCCGCTATATCGCCGCCGGCGGCGATGCAGGATCATACTTGCTCATCAGAAAGATGGCCTTGGTCGGGCAAGCCATCATGCAAGCGCCGTCCCCTATGCAATCGCCCGGACGCACCGCCTTCGCAACTCCGTCCACGATCTCAAGTACGTTTGGCCCGAGTTTCTTGCAAAGGTTGACGCAATGTCTGCAAGCCAAGCAACGCACGGGGTGTATTTCTGGGATGTTTCCTTTCACAAAGGTTCTCCCGAAAGCCTCGGCTGCTTCAACTTCGATCTTTCTACCCATGTTACTCCTCCTTCGTTATTTGTTTGTGTTCCAAGAAACTGACAATATCGAATGAAGAAAAACTTTGTGCCTCTGTGCCTCTATTATCAGGAACTTAGTTTAAATTCGGCCGATTGAACCGCAAAACTTAGGTTTACATTGTCCGGCTGGCGGACGGAAGCCCGCGCTCTCTTATATATTTCACCAAAAGCAACTTGCGTCTTACATTTTCCACCGCCAATAGTATGTATAGATCGCCGTCGGCGGTTTTTTCCGCATTATCCGCCGATTTCAACAGGTTGTTTTCGATCTCCGGGACGGATGCGAAAGACTCGTATTTTCTGTTGTCCAGGGACTTCTTCCACTCTTGGTGCCAAACGATAAGCTCCGCGTAGTTTTTATTGCCTACCCTTAAACCCCTTTCCACCGCTTGAGTTTTCAGAGCGACTATTTTCCGTGATATCGCCGGGCGCAATGAATCAACCTCAAGTTTTAAGGCGCCCTGCAATATATTTTCCGAGACCAACATGTATTTTTTGCCGTCAGGATTCGTAGGATTAACAAGCGTTGAAGCCGCCATATACTCGAACATGGCGTCTCTCTTAATATATGGATTGGCCTGATAAGCGCAGAATACGGAATACGCTGTCTCATACTTTTTCTTCGCGTCAAAATCTAACGCCGTAATCAAGTGAAAAGCGATTGGAAAGATAGGGTCAAAAGACGGCTTTATCCTCGCGACTGTCTCAAAACATGACACCGCCGCTCCTAAATCGCTCTCGCTCATCGGCTCGCTTCGCATCGTGAAAAGTTCATAGAGCCTTATAACATTCAATTCAGCCCATATTCCCTGAAATCCCGATCGCGGCAAAACTATTTTGCCGTCGAGCTTTTCACAGGAACCTCTTTCGTTGTTTTTCAAGCCGATGGCAATATGCGTGCCGATCACGACCGAAGCGATCAGGATGAGGGCTTTTGTAAAATAAACTCTGATTCCGCTGTCAGTGGGATATTTTTTAAATCCTCTTGAAGCGTTAAATACAAAAGCGGACGCGGAGACAATCGTCATATTCCAAACAAGCCCGATCGCGAGCATTGAAAAGAGGAAAAGCCAGGCGCCCCCTTCCATGTATGAAAGGCGAAGATCGCTCTGATATAAATCCATATCAGGAACTATTCCCGCCAACCATGACGGAATATTTTCGCCACCGAAGAAACTTACCGCGAAAATTATCAGCAGCGCCGATAAAAACGCATTGCGCGGTTTAAGCCATATCGCTATAGCCGCTCCAATCCCGAACAGGGGGATCAAAGACAGGAACGAGCATATTTGCCCCTGCAGAAATCCGATTTCCATCCGCCCCCACGCAAGCAGATGAGCTGTCGAAAATACCGCGCATGAGAATATAAAAATTCCCATGGCGCTCAACACAGCGGAAGACTGCCTGCCCGAAAGATAATTGATCAGACCAAAAGGCGAATCACATTGTTTTACTTCCCCCTTGGACATGTCTTCCGAGACCTCCACCGCGAAAATGATGCCTATCCACATCATCATAACGGAATTCACCGCAAGCCAAATATCCTCAAAAATCATGGCTCCGCGTCCGAAAAACCCTTCGTTAAGCTCTTTAGAGATTATCACCGCCAAAACAGAGGCGGCAACGATTCCGGCAATAATTCTCAACAAATTTCTCTGCGAAATTCGCAAGCCTTTGCCCGACATTTTTTTGAACAAGTACCTCATTTGTTTCTCCTTATTTTTATTTTTACTCTAAATTCTGTTCTTTGATATCAATCAGTTTACAACACGAAGGTTAGCATCAGGTTAGCTCCGCTTTAAATTACAATGAAAATTAGGACAGGGAGACGAAAATGAAATCCGTTCCGCCAAAACGCCGTTTCAATCTTATCTCCGCGTTCGGCAAGCCGCAAAAAAAATTGAGAGACATCCTGTCGGGAATCTTCACTATTATCAATGCTCCGCTTGCGAATTTCGCAAACCCTTTGTCCGCCAACAGGATAGACAGAACTTTTTCGGTGTCAGAATATGGCGGATCCATGAATATGTAGTCAAATTTCCACTGCGGCGAACGGGGGCAAAAAGACATGACATCGCTCTTTATCACTTCAAAGCCGGTTTCAACTCCGGCTTTCGCGAGGGCTGGCATATTTTTTTTTATCGTATCGCAGGCATTCCTGTCTTCCTCTATGAAAACAACTTTTCCGGCGCCGCGGCTTGCGGCCTCGAAACCGATAATCCCCGACCCCGCGAATAAGTCAGCCACCGCCATCCCCTCAAAAGAGCCAAGGCTTGAAAAAAGCGAAACCCTTGTCCTGTCAAGAACCGGCCTCACTGTTTCATTTTTAGGAGATAAAATCCCCGTTCCCGATGCTATCCCGCCCGTTATTCTCATGTTATTCTTTTGGATTGAGCGCCTTTCTTATCCCTTCCCCGACGAAATTAAACGACACCACGACTGCGAAAATCGCAATGCCCGGCCATAAAGTCAGATGCCAGTAAGTGACAGGGTCGGCGAAGGCCTGCCTGAGCAATTCCCCCCAGCTTGCGGTGGGAGGCTGAACTCCAAAGCCAAGAAAACTCAGTCCGCTTTCCGCGAGGACGGCGCCGGCTATCCCGAAGGTGAAACTCACAAAAACAGGGCCTGACACATTTGGCAAAAGGTGCATGAATAAAATTCTCCATCCGGGGATCGCAAGCGTTTCGCACGATTTTATGTACGGCATCTGTCTCTGCTGGAGAACTTCTCCCCGCACAATTCTTGAGAGCCCGGTCCACGAAGTGAGGCCTATTACGGTTATCACAATGATAACGGATTGTTCAAATTTTCTGTCCATCATTATTGACATCAGGATCAGGAGCAGCAGGAAAGTCGGGAAACAGATCACGATTTCAACCATGCGCATCAGGGCAATATCTACTTTCCCTCCGTAGTAACCGCTGGCTAATCCAACGGCAATTCCTATTATCATGGCAATCGCCGTCGCCGAAATGCCGACTGCCATTGATATCCTTGTCCCATATATCATCCTTGACAAGACATCCCTTCCTATTTGGTCGGAGCCAAAAAAATGTTTTGAAGACGGCTTTTGATAAGGAACGGCAACCGTGTCAGATGGGTTATAAGGAATTGGCGCGAAAATCGCGAAACCGCCTTCCGCTTCGCTTTTTTCCTTCCAGTTTGTCCTGTCAAGGCGCGTCTTGATGATAAAAAAAGGCAGGGAGATAATAATTGCGAGAATTAAGACGGATATCCACCTGAAACAAATTGTTTTTCTTTTAAGCGCGATGAAAAGAAGACACGCGGACGGCAGGAACAGCATTAGGAAATTGAAAAATTTTTCGACGATTTTTTCATTCGCATCCGGAGCGAAGATGTAACGAAAAAAAGGGAATTCCACCGCCCCGCCGTTGTTGACCGCCGCAAAAGGCCTGCCATTCGCAAACAAGGGCGCGAAAATCGCAATTAAAAGGAAAATAACGATGCCTGCGGAGCCAAGCAGAGCCATTCCATCTTTGAAAAAAGAGCGCAAAGTTCTCGCAAAAGGAGATTGCAGGCAAACATTCGCCGCAAGTCCTCCGTTTGATGTCAGAATCTCATCTGCCCCTTCTACTCTCAGCCTCATTTTTCACCTTCTTTGAGCCGTTTTTTATGTTGGGTTTCGATTTTTTTGATGCTCTCGGCTGTTGGCAGATGTTCCGGCATTGTGCCTCCCAGTTCCTTGATTGTCTGGCGCACCTTTACGCCGACTTCGTGGTGCGTCCGGTTTGCCGTATCTTTACCCTTCACCTTGTCACGACGCAGTTTTTCTTCCGCCTGAGTCGCCCGGAACAGGTTCGCCGCCAGTTCCGTACTGCCCATGTGATCCAGAATTTTCTGGCTCTTTTCCAACCCTTTCCGCCGGTGGATGTCTTCCTGTTTCAATCCGCCATAAAGCCCCATGTAGCCGTGATTCTGGAAAATGGCATAATCAATCGGTTCCACAACCCCCGCATCCTTTGCGGCATCGGCCAGTTGGGTATTATGACGGCGAATTTCATCTCGCAATAGAAGTCGTTGCTCTTCTTCAAAACGGCCATCCTCAATTTCTTGGCGGCGTGTCTGGATTGCAAAATAGGTCTGGCCCTGTGCGACAATCTCCTTCTTGGGATCTGCGTTCTGGATTGCCAGATAACAGGCGTAACGAGACATGAGTACGGACTTTACCGGCCGCTGGCCTCCTTTACCGATTTCGATCATTTCGGTGATGTCAACGAAATGATCCTCGATGCGGTGTCCGCTGTTGAAACAAGCCAGCTTGGCCTTCTCGACCACGGCCTCGAAATTGCGGTAGTCACCAT
The DNA here is from genome assembly GCA_020056205.1 of Lentisphaeria bacterium. Taxonomy (GTDB): domain Bacteria; phylum Verrucomicrobiota; class Lentisphaeria; order Victivallales; family GWF2-50-93; genus JAGVIF01. The sequence continues at coordinate 5,758 of JAGVIF010000365.1, forward strand.
AACCTAAAATTTCGGCAAAATTACGGCTTGACCAGAACTCTATTCCGGCTTCATTTGTTCGCTTAATCCGTTCGAAAGGCGAAACATGGCCTCCGCTACTTTTTTCAATTTCTCCGCTCATGATTGAATATTCCCCCTTTAATCTTTCGTTTTTTCAGACTGGCTCGATTCGACAAGCTCGATCTCCCCGGGCGTGAGGCCGTAAAGTTCGTACACCAAGGCATCAATCTGCCGGTCGGTGGCCGGATTCTAATAAAAGCACAAAGACAGTCCACTGTTGGAGGATTTGCGGAAATTCCTATATCCAAAGTCTTTACGCACTTTTTCTGATCTTTATTTCCTTGAGCCAATTGCAGAACTCATAAACCGCGCCGTTGCAGATGCCATCGGAGGGCTCGCAAGGTATA
>JAGVIF010000291.1 GCA_020056205.1 Lentisphaeria bacterium
AGAAAATTGAATTCATATTTTTATAAATCAAATGGAGGCAAATCAATGTCAAAGATGCAAGCGTCGTTCGGGGGCTCACTTGATTCCCAAAATAAAACCGTCAAGCCGTTAAACCGTCAAACTGTAAAACCCAAAATTTTTACTCTGATCGAGCTTTTAGTCGTAATTGCTATTATCTCGATTCTGGCGGCGCTGCTCTTGCCGGCGCTCAAGAACGCGAAGAACGAGGCGTGGGGGATCATGTGTCTCTCGAATATGAAACAATGCGGGACCGCGGCGACATCTTATGCCCTTGACAGCAACGACTATTTTATCACCGCCGAGCCCAATAATACGATACCGGCCGCCAGTTATGTCTGGGCGGATTTGTGGCCGGACCTGCTCATGATCAACGGCTATCTTCCCGATTCGCGCAAAACAACTGACCACACATGGGCGGGATTTTACAAGGAATCCGCCGTGAATCACAACAATGTCTTTGTCTGTCCGTCGCTGGGTCCGCCGGCTACGTTCGGCATTTCTGGAAGAACCTACCCTTACACAGCCGGGGGTAAAACTTGGACGGAGGCGACCAATCACAGCTTTGGCCTGCGGTCAATACAATCAGGCTCCTACTACCCCGGCGAGAAGTTTGGGCCCGAACCCGGTGCGCGGATACCGCGTCTGAGTTCTCTCTACGCCAGCGCCCCCTACATGGCGGACAGCGTGTATATCGCCAATACATCGCCGGATATCATGGCACAAAGCGAGGCGTGGATACCCGATGGCGCCCTCTCCTGGGGATATTTGGTTGTTTGGGGAATACACGCCAGGCATAATCTGAAGGCCAATCTCTGGTACCCGGACGGACACGCGACCCGGACGGGACGCGCCGATATCAGAGGCATTAAACGGCCCAACGGCGCCGGCGGGACTCCTGTCCTATCGACGGTGGTCTATCCGTTTTAGTGAAAAATAAAATGGAGGGTCGCGCTCGCCGCGACCGCAAGCGTCGCAGAGCTCGGCAAGGTCGCGACCGTGAAATGACCGGCCACGGCAAGCGTGGCCCTCCACAAAAAAAACACAAATTATGAACTCAAAATGAAAAATAACCAAAAAGGAGAATAAAAATGAAGAAAACAAGCGGGAAACGGCTAACGAGGATGCTTGCGACCGGCTTTGCATTCATGTCCGTCTTTGCGTGGACATGTTTTGCGCAGGCGCCGTCTGCGCCGACTCCGGCGCCGGGAGAATTTACGGTGGACGCAAGCACGGTGGCGCTTTGGAACTTTGACGAGGGCGAAGGAGCTCTCTTACATGACGCCGGACCGATCGGGATTCATTTGCAATATACAGAGCGCGGAGACAAAAAGCCGAACGAGACTCCGCCTGAATGGGTGCGCGGTAAATTTGGGAAGGCGCTTCTTTTTAACGCTGATTTCAGGCAGCAATATGGAAATACGGATGCCGCGTGGAAGAAGTTTTTCGGTCTTGAGAAAGAGTTTACGTTTGAAGCGTGGATCAAGCCTGAAGAGCAGGCAATTCCCACACCTCTCAGCATTTTTCAAAATATGAATTATCAGAAGACGGGGTTTCGCATTACTCTCACGCTGGATTTCAAGGTCGGATTTATGCTTGAGGACGGCACGAATGAGATTTTTATCGGCGGAATAATGCCGCTCATCACCGGCGCCTGGTCGCATATCGCCTGCACATATGACGGCAAGACGGCGAAAATATATGTCAACGGAAGACTTGATGCGCAAAAGGAAGTCCCCAATGCCGTTATCCAGTCAATATCCGACGGTTATAGCATTGGCTACACCGGCGGCATGCCGTTCTTCCACGGCGCCATAGACAGCATCCGCGTTTCAAATGTCGCGCGCGCGGAATTCACGCTCAAATAACCGGCCACGGCGAGCGTGGCCCTCCACGCCTGCGGCGTAAAATGGAGGGTCGCGCTTGTCGCGACCGTAAAAAATAACATGGATGTCCGGTATAAAAATCCGCAACGCAAATATCCGGCTCATTTTCCGCCGCTTGAAAAGCACAATCGTACAATAATAATATTTCTCACGGTTTGCTCGAATGACCGAAAAAAGATTTTCGCCACTAAAAGTTTTCATTGTCTGCTGAGAAAAGCCTGGGATGAGAATCGCGACTGGGTTGTCGGCTCATATGTGATAATGCCGGATCACATACATCTTTTTTGTTCTCCGGCTACGGCATATCCGTCGTCATTGAAAAGGTGGATTGCAAAATGGAAATCATATTGTTCGCGGAACTGGCTTGGCAGGGATTTTATGCACATATGGCAAAAGGATTCTTGGGACAGACAGCTTCGACAATCGGAGAGTTATCGGGAGAAAGGCGAATATGTTCGAATGAATCCCGTAAGAAAAGGGCTTGTGCGATTGCCGGAGGAATGGCCATTTCAAGGAGTGATGCCCAATCTGATTTGGACAGATTAACGGCCACGGTCCTGCCGAGCGAAGCGACGCTTGCCAAGGGCAAAACCGTGGTACTCCACGCCTGCGGCGTCCAAATGGAGGGTCGCGCTGGTCGCGACCGTGAAATGACCGGCCACGACGAGCGTGGCCCT
>JAGVIF010000572.1 GCA_020056205.1 Lentisphaeria bacterium
CGACATACCGCTTTGGGTATGCCTCCGGTTTTGCGGCTTGTCTGAATTTCATAATCTCATTCATCGGCATCGGTTTTGAGTTTTGCAATTGGCTCTAATATATATAATTACTTGGAATTATTATTATTATATCATGTCAATACTGTTAATAAAGTTTATTTTCATTCTTTGCGAGCACATATATTTTTGTGTAAAAATGTGTCAACTACCTTTTTCTAATTGTTAATTAAAAGACATTGTGCTATTTTTAGCGGGATATAACAATAGTTTTTAACAGGAAATTAACAAAGGAGCCAATTGCAGAACTCATAAACCGCGCCGTTGCAGATGCCATCGGAGGGCTCGCAAGTATTTTTGGCAGGGGCAATACCCACAATCGGTTTTGAGTTTTGGAATTGGCTCATAGACCATAATTTTATGAATTATATCAATGATCTCATTTTATCTAATCCTGAACTTGCCAATGTCAAGTTTGAAATAGAGAAATTTGCCGAAATTCTTTATGAGGCTGGGATTTCAAGGAAGACTATTTTTACTTGCGGGAACGGAGGAAGCGCCTCCGATGCGGAGCATATAGCCGGAGAGCTTTTGAAGTCATTTATAATAACGAGAGGCCCTGATAATGATTTCGCTGAGAAGCTCGCATCTTTTTTCGGAGATGAAGGCGTCAAACTTGCGTCAGGACTTGAAGAGGGGATAAAAGCCATTCCAATAGTCGGCATTTCATCTTTCTTATCAGCTTACAGCAATGACAGGGATTGGAATATGGCATACGCTCAATTTGTATATGTCATGGGAGAGCCAAGAGATGTTTTAATAGGAATATCAGCGTCCGGAAATGCGTTAAATGTGAACAATGCCCTTATGGTGGCCGCCGCGAAAGGGATGAAAAGAATACTTCTCACAGGAACCGGAAATGGAATTTGCGTTAAAAATGCGGACATTGTAATAAGGGCGCCTGTAGCGGCAACTTTTAGAATCCAGGAATATCATACTAAAATTTATCACGCGGTTTGCGCTGAAGTTGAAGAAAGAATTTTTCGGAGATAACTAATGAAAGTTCCGCGTCACGTGGCTATTATAATGGATGGAAATAGAAGATGGGCGGAGGCAAGAGGACTTCCGGTTATTAAGGGTCACGAGGCGGGTGTGGAAGCAGTAAAAAGAACTCTTGACGCATGCCAACTCCTTGGAATAGAATATCTTACACTTTACGCCTTCAGCGCTGAAAACTGGAAAAGACCGGCATATGAAATCAATGGACTTATGAGGCTTCTTGAAGTCTTTATAAATCGTAATATTGATGAAATACATGAAAAAGGAGTAAGGCTAAGGGCTATAGGAAGGCTTGAAAAACTTCCGTCACGGCCAAGAAAGCTGTTATTTGAAGCGATAGAAAAGACGAAGAACAACGAAAAGGGAAATTTGACCCTCGCGATTAGTTACGGGGGGCGTTCTGAAATTGTCGACGCGGCGAAAAGAATAGCGTATCTCGCGGCATACGGAAAAATCAATCCATCTGATGTAAATGAAGAGTTTTTCGCAAAATTTCTTTATGCCCCTGACATTCCGGATCCGGAACTTTTGATAAGAACGAGCGGCGAAATGATAGTGAGCAATTTTCTTCTCTGGCAAATTTCGTACAGCGAGATATATGTTGCGAACGTTCTATGGCCGGATTTTTTAAAATCCGACCTTGAAGACGCATTAAAATCTTATTTATTGAGAGAAAGGCGTTTTGGAAAAAGATGAACTCATTTTTGAAAAGATTTATAAGTTCCGCTCTTATTATTCTTCTTCTTTGCATGATTTCTTTTCGCGATGACATCATCGGCATGATTCTCTTCCTTTCCGCAACTATTTTCATATTTGGCAAATGTATTGACGAATTTTACCTTTTTTTTTCAGCGGAAACACAACATTATAAAACAACAAAGTTGGTTGTTAAAAGTGTTGGAATATTGTTGGGATGGGTTGTATTCGCGGGGATAAGAAATGATTTCCACTTTTTTATGATTTTGGGAATCTGGCTCTCAGGGGTATTCGTTGTATTTGTCTTTCATGTTTTATTTTCAATGAAAGAGCCGGAAACATTGAAGAGGTTATTTTTTACATTTGCGCCCCTCTTTTTATTTATCATTCCGTTAAGTTTTATCATCCCTGTCTACGTGAAGGAAACAGGAAAAACTCTTCTTTTTTTTATAGCTGTCATAAAGGCGGGCGACATTGGGGGGTATGTTATAGGCACGGTTAGCGGAAAGCTGATGAAAGGGGGCAATCACAAGATGTCTCCGGTGATAAGCCCAAACAAATCGTGGGAAGGATTTTTCGGAGGGTTGATTTTCAGCCTTCTTGTGTCATCTTTGCTTACTGAATCGTTGTCCATGAAATGGAATTACAATTTCTCTGTTTTTTTAGGAATGTTACTCTATCTTGGAGGTGTTTGCGGAGATTTATTTGAATCTTCATTGAAAAGAATGGCGTCAGTCAAGGATTCCAGCGGCATGATACCGGGCATAGGCGGAGTGCTGGACACTATTGACAGCCTCCTCGTAAATGCCCCGCTTTTTTACTTTATCGTAAATTTTTATGTAAAATAGGAGGACATTAAATGTCTACCCGGCAAAAATTGTTCACCGTAATTTTGATATCATGTATTTTTAATGTCAGCGGAGAAAATTTATTTCGCTTTGTTCCGGAGTCGTCGGATTATGCTTTGAAAATGAACACATCTAAGGCGCTGCGGATCAAGGGCGCTGCGGATTTTTTGAAGGACAATCCAGGATATTCTCTGATTAAAGACGATTTCTCAAAGAAGGGCATTGATTTTGAAAAGAGTTTTTTTGAAATAGGCTTTACGGGTGAATATGGGAGTAAAAATAACGTCCTTTTTGTTGACACAGCATTGGACGAAAAAAAATTTTTATCATTGATAGACGATAAAAGTCCGGAATCATTCGTCATGTCGGGAAAAAAAATGTATAAGTTAACCGAAAAAGGAGGAAAAACAATTTTTGCCGGATACGTAAACAAACGGGTCCTGGCGTTTTCAGAAAATCCGTCCTTAATTGCCGACACGAAATTTATAGACGTGGTGAAGATAACCGACTCCGTTCTTGGAGACGAGAAGCAGGAAAATGATTTTTTGAGGGGATATTTCAGGGGACTGGAAAAGTTGACGGGGAAAAGCAGGAAAAAAAAGAATCATATAAATCTTTTAAATCTAAATTTGATAAAAGAATTCTTTGTGACAGCCAAAAGCGCCGACGGGAAAAACGTGGACGTGAGAGGAATGGCTTACACGGCGAAACCTGAAGACGCGAAAATAGTTCAGTTTCAAATCAACGTGCTTTTTCGTATATTAGTTGCATACGTGTCCAAGACCAATCAAACTATAGCTTCTCAAATGACAGACAGTTTCAAAATATCGGATGAAAATGAATTTGTGAAGGCGTTTTTCAGAGTTGACTCCTCGTCCTTGGCTCCCCTGCTGCAAGATCGTAAAACTGACACCGGCGAGAAAATAGTATTTGATCCATTTGACAAGGACATTGACGATGGAGGCAGTACGGAGAAATGGGAATAAAGGAAAATATTGAAAAAATATTGTCAAATGTGGCGGACGCGGCGAAAAAAAGCGGTCGAAAACCTGAAGATATCAAGCTTATAGCCGTGACCAAAAATGTGTCTCAGGAAAAGATTATGGAGGCCTACAATTGCGGATTGAGACGCTTTGGAGAAAACAGAATTGCCGAACTCGAATTGAAAAAATCTTCCCTTCCCGATGATATAGAGTGGCACATGATCGGCCATCTCCAGTCAAATAAGGCATTTAAA
>JAGVIF010000421.1 GCA_020056205.1 Lentisphaeria bacterium
AGACTTTTATCGAATTCTTATTGTTATACAGCTATATGAAATACATGCAAGTCCTTTTTTATTAAATATTTAAGTTTTTTGGGATGAGCTCTATTTACGTTCAATCATTGCGGCATATCTGTCCCGATGCGCTGTCGTTATATAATCTCGTGCGGAAAATTTTCCGCGAGATTATATAGTAACACTTGACATCCACGCCTTTCCCGTGTAGTTTGCCTCCATGCATCCAAAAGATGAACCAAATTTTCACCAGTATCAGTCTTTGAATATGGGCAAGGTAGCCGAGATCGTCGCCGCCCATACTCCTTTCACGGAGGGAGATATCATCAGCGCCTTGCAGGATGTTCAGGAGCGCTACGGTTATTTGCCCCAGCCGGCTGTGGATGAACTCGCGCGGCTCAGCGGCCAGCCGGTGGCCAGGTTCTACGGCGTGGCCACATTCTACGCGCAGTTTTATCTTGAGCCCCACGGGAAGCACACTATCCGCGTTTGCCGGGGAACCGCCTGCCACGTTCGCGGCGCGCCAAATGTCATGGAGGCCATCACCCGGCGCCTTAAAATAGAAGATGGCGGAACCACCCCTGATATGCTTTTCTCGCTGGAAACGGTCGCCTGTCTGGGAGCTTGTTTCCTCTCGCCGGTGATGCTCATCGGCAATCAGTACTTCGGTAAGCTCACGCCTGACAAAGCCGTGAGAATCATAGAGACCATAGCCGGGAATAACAGCAGGTCCGAAATCTAAAATTTTAAGAGGAATGTTTCCCGTGTTCGTGATAACAACTCAGATCAAAGAACTGCGGGCGCACCGGCGGCAAGCACAGGTCCTCCGGCCGAAAAGAGCCGTGCGAATCTGCGCGACGGGATGCCGGGCTTTGGGATCCCTTGAAGTCCATGCCGCATTTGAGAAAGAGCTGGCCTCTGCCGGTCTGGCCGATGAGGTGGCTTTGATCAAGACCGGTTGTCAAGGGATTTGTGCCGGTGCGCCGGTAATCAGCATTGATCCCGATGGTATTCTCTACCTCGGAGCCAAGCCGGAGGATGTTTCCGAGATTGTACGCGCCACGCTGGCCAGAGGGGAAATTGTCGATCGGCTTTGTTTCCAAGGGTCTCGCGGCCCGATCCCCAAACGCGCTGACATACCATTTTTCGCTACTCAGAAACAGATTGTTCTCGCACGGTGTGGACGAATTGATCCGACAGACATAGAAGCTGCCGTTACCGAGGGCACCTACGAGATATTGGAGCGGGTACTGACAGAAATGGAACCGCAAACGGTCATCAACGAGATTAGCATCTCCGGCCTTCGGGGCCGCGGTGGCGCCGGTTTTCCAACCGGTCGAAAATGGAGTCTTGCACGCGCCTCACAAAGTGACATCAAGTACTTGGTCTGTAATGCCGACGAGGGTGATCCAGGCGCCTTTATGGATCGCGCGGTGATTGAGGGCGATCCGCATGCCGTTATCGAGGGCATGCTCATCGCCGCCTACGCCATCGGTGCGCAACACGGATACGTTTATGTCAGGGTCGAGTATCCGATTGCCATCGAACACCTCCGGATTGCCATCGAACAGGCTAGGAAATGGGGGCTTCTGGGTGAGAATATACTTGGCACCGGCATGAAGTTTGACCTTAAGATCAAGGCCGGCGCGGGCGCCTTTGTCTGCGGCGAAGAAACTGCGCTCATAGCCTCCCTCGAGGGCAAACGCGGCCAGCCCCGGCCGCGGCCGCCGTTCCCTGTGGAAAGAGGATACCTTGGAAATCCGACGGTCATCAACAATGTCGAAACATTGGCCAATGTGTCTTTGATCATCGAGCGCGGAAGCGGCTGGTATCGCGCGATAGGAACCGAAAATAGCAAGGGAACGAAGATATTTGCCTTGGCCGGGAAAGTGAACAACACCGGCCTGGTGGAGGTACCGATGGGCACTACGCTCCGTCAGATCGTATACGATATCGGCGGCGGCATTCCCAATGGACGCGCCTTCAAGGCGGCCCAGATGGGCGGACCCTCCGGGGGCTGTGTCCCAGCTAAATACCTTGATATGCCGATTGACTATGAGTCGGTTAAGGAAGTGGGGGCCATCATGGGCTCTGGGGGACTGATCATCCTCGATGAAGACACCTGCATGGTGGATTTGGCCCGCTACTTCATGGACTTCTGCGCAAAGGAATCGTGCGGAAAATGCCCGCCCTGTAGAATTGGGACGACCCATATGCGGAAAATCCTTGAGCGTATCACGGCCGGACGCGGAGAGTCGGAAGATGTCGGGAAACTTGAAGAACTGGCCGGTCAAATCAAAAAGAATTCCCTGTGCGGACTCGGCCAGACCGCCCCAAATCCTGTGTTGACGACCATCCGTCATTTCCGGGAGGAATACGAGGCGCACATCAAAGACAAGCGCTGTCCCGCCGCCGCCTGCCGTAGCCTGATTTCCTTCACGATCCTTCCGGACAAATGCATCTGTTGCGGACGCTGCGCCAAAAACTGTCCGGTTCCATGCATCAACGGACAAGTCGGCAAGACTCCAGCGCGGGCCACGGAGGAGGATCGGAAAAACGGAAAGGTCGGAAAAATTTTTGAAATACAGGCGGCGCTGTGTATCAAGTGCGGCGCCTGTTTTGATGTGTGCCCTACTGATGCTGTCGTAAAGAAGTAACTGCTATAAGGTGGATAGGCTGTAGGTGTTTAGACTGTAGGGAAAACATGAATAATCATGAAAAGGAAAAAAATGATATGGTTCGCTTGACCATTGATAACCGCGAGATCAAGGTTCGTCCCGGTCTGACGATACTGGAAGCCGCGCTTGCCAACGGCATTTATATTCCGCACCTCTGCCACGAGTCGCGCCTGAAGCCAGTTGGCGCCTGCCGCCTCTGCCAGGTGCATCTTGGCGCCGAAAACCGTCCGCCGGTGCTGGCGTGTTCCACCCCGGCCTGTGAAGGAGTCCACGTGATTACCGAGTCGCCTGAACTTTCCAGCCGGCGGAAGTTCATTCTTGAATTGCTCCTGAGCGAGCATCGGGTGGCCTGCACAACTTGCGATGCGGAAGGCGGTTGTGATCTTCAGGATATGGCCTATCGCTACGGGGCAAGCGAGTGCGCTTACGGGACTTATCAGCACGCCGAGCCGGTGGTTCTCAATTACACCTCCGATAACCGGGGCATTGAGTACGACGTTGAGAAGTGTGTGCGTTGCAGCCGGTGCGTAC
>JAGVIF010000271.1 GCA_020056205.1 Lentisphaeria bacterium
AAGTGCAAAGGGAAAGGTGAAAAGTGAAAAGTGACTATGTCCCTTCTGTCTCTTTCGTCCCTTGTGTCCCTTCTGTCCCTTGTCCGCAGCGAAAGAATTAAAAATCGAAAAATAAAATGCGAAATCCGTTCGTAGTAGCGCAATTTATTGTGTGGATGAAATAATGAAAGTCGCGGAAAAAAGAGAAGTCCGTTTCGCCGCCGAATTTTCGCAGACATGCGGGCTGATTGCGGCCGTATTCGGACTGCTTGCATTGTTCGGCTGGATCGCCGGAATCCCTCTGCTCCACTCTTTCGGAGCAGACAAAATTCCCATGGCTCCAAGCACGGCTTTGCTTTTCGCGCTGTACGGAACGCTGATATTTCTGAAAGTCGGAATGCGTCAGGGAAATGGTTTGCGGCGTGCGCTGATTGTTCTCGATCTATTTGCCGTATCGGGTTCCCTGTTGTTATTAATTTTATCCTCGATGGGCATACGTCCGGACATCGAGCATCTCGGCATTGAAATCACGGGCATGGTGGAGGGTTCCCCGATCGGACATATATCTCCTCTGACCGCCTTGTGCTTTGTACTCGCCGGGATAACATTCCTACTGGTGATTTCCCCGTCCCCAGTCAGACCATGGACGACGACGGCGGCTTTCTGGTCCGCTTCGGCGATTATTCTATTCAGTACGGTTTTTGTGTCCGCCTATTTTCTCGGCGGATATCTTCTTTACGGGAGCAAGATTATTCCGCCGGCCCTGCCGACTTCACTGGCGTTCATGTTTCTCGGCTTGGCGCTCCTAGTGTCTTCGGAACCGAATTTCCGGCTTCACAAACTGCCGCACGCGCACAGTAAACGGGCCACTTGTGCCCTCATTCTGACTTTTTTAATTTCTTCAACGGGCATTCTCACGGCCGGTTATTTCTATTTCCAGAATTACGAAAAGCAGCATCGGAACGGGCTGGAACAACTGCTTTCGGCAATCACGGGCATGAAAGTCGAAGGATTGAAAGAATGGCGGAGGGAACGGCTTGGCGACGCCGCGATTTTCTATAAAAATTTCGATTTCTCGCGCAGAGTGTCCGTCTGTTTTAGAACGCCTGAAAACGCGGAGGCGACAAGATCGATGCGCGCATATCTGCAACAGGCGCAAGAGGTGTGTCAATACGACCGCATCAGCATATTTGACGCCGAAGGCAGGGAGCGAATATCATTTCCCGATATTCGGGAACCGCTTGCCGGCGTTATTTCACGCAGAAGCGCAGAAGCCCTTCAGACAAAACAGATTATTTTCGAGGATTTCTACAGGAACGAACATAATCAACGCATCTATCTTACGATACTCGTCCCGATTCTCCTCAATGCGGATGGGATATCAGGGGAACATAATGAGCGGGCGATAGGAATTCTTGCCCTGCGCGTTGATCCGGATCAGTATATCTACCCCCTTCTGAGACGCTGGCCGGGTCCGATCAAAACGATGGAAACACGGCTCGCGCGGCGGGACGGAAATGATGTGCTGTTTCTGAGCGGGCTGAAATTTAAACCCGACGCCGCTCTCAATCTGCGCATTCCTCTGACAAATACCGATGCGCCCATAGTAAAGGCGTTGCTTGGACAGGGGGGCATCGTAGAGGGGGTTGACTGTTGCGGAGGAGAACCGGTGATAAGCGCCGCCCATGCCGTTCCGAACTCGCCTTGGTTCCTGGCTACACATATGGATATTGCGGAAGTCTACGCCCCTCTGCGCAAGAAGTTGTGGGAAATGGTGTTGCTGGTGGGAACGCTGCTTTTCGGGCTCTGCGCCGGAGTTGCTCTACTCTGGCGCCGCCAACAGGTCCGCTTTTATCAGGAACAATTTAAAAGCGAGGCGGAGCGCAAAAAGGCGGAGGAAGACAGAAAAAAGCTGGAAGTGCAACTGATACAATCACAGAAGATGGAAGCCATCGGCCAGCTTGCCGGCGGAATTGCGCACGATTTCAACAATATGCTCCAAGTCATTATCGGAAATGCGGACATGGCGCTGAAGGACATAGCCCCAGACAACCCTTTGGCGGAACATTTCCTGGAAATAAGGATGTCCGCCCGGCGTTCGGCCGAACTGGTGAAACAGCTTCTTTCCTTCGCGCGCAAGCAAATTATCGCCCCGAAAGTGTTTGATCTTAACGATACCGTCGCCGGAACATTGAAAATGCTCGGATGTCTCATCGGCGAACATATCGCCCTGCTATGGAAACCGGCGGGCAATCCGTGTCTGATCAAAATGGATCCCGCGCAAATAGATCAGGTTCTCGTAAATCTCGTGGTCAACGCCCGCGATGCCATAGGCGGCAAGCCCGGAAAAATCACCATCGAAACGGAAAACGCCATGTTCGATGAGGAATACTGCAAAACCAGAGCGGAAATCATCCCAGGCCAATACGTTATGCTCGCCGTAAGTGACGATGGCTGCGGCATGAGTAAAAAAATCATGGAGCGCATTTTTGAGCCGTTTTTCACCACAAAACCGTGTGGAAAGGAAACCGGGCTCGGACTTGCCACCGTTTACGGCATTATCCGACAAAACAACGGTTTTATCAACGTCTGCAGCGAACCGGGCAAGGGAGCTGCGTTTAAAATCTACCTGCCCGGATACAAATCCGAAGCCGTTGCTGAGGGCGTGGTTTTATCAAAATGAAACTTCAGCCAATTTTAGTAAGGCTGTCATTGAAAGACTCCAGCAACTCGGCTGAAAGCGGGGGGATACTTTGCTTTATCAGCAGGGGTATGCATTGAACATAAATTTGTGATGAGGATAACAGGATAATGGTCGCTGTGCCTGATTTCTCTAATTCTTTTAAAGGGCTAAACAAGGATCAAAGAACAGGGTGAAGAAAAAGCAATAAAATTATTTGACTTGATAAATAAAATTCTTGTTTTTCCGATATAATAAGTCAAGGTACACTCAATTCAAAACACCAGCCAAAAAAGAATTCCAAAACAGCAATATTTTCAACGCTTCTCATTCATCATCAATCACTTCGCTATACTGGCACCAATGCCGTTAACTTAAGCGCAAATCGTTTGTAATCAAAGCATAGCAACTTATTTGCTATTTTTCTGGATTTTTATTTGTAATGAATAATA
>JAGVIF010000431.1 GCA_020056205.1 Lentisphaeria bacterium
CAAAGGGTTATTAGTTATAGGTTATTGGTTATAGGTTAAAGGCACAGAGTTTTTCTTCGTTCGATGTTGGATGTTCAATGTTGAATGTTCGATGTTCATAATTTTTTTTATTCTTCCCGACTGCCGGTTCTCCACTCTGACACTCTGACACTTTGACACCAGCGAGCGAAGCGAACAATGACACTTTGACACTTCCTCAAATCCCACGCTAAAGTCGAAGATACCGAGCCGCGGGGCCTCGGGGCTGTGAACTCCAACAAAATCAGTTTTAAGTGTTAGGTTTTAAGTTTTAAGTTTTCTACTTTCTAAATTCTACTTTCTACCTTCTTTTTGGTTGTGTCGTTATTCTGAACGTTGAACCCTGAACGCTGAACGTTGAACCCTGAACCCCCCCTCTTTATTCCCTTTTTCCCGCCCATTCCGCCATTATTTCTTCGGGTGTAAGGACGCGGTCGAAAACTCTGAGTTCGTCAATTTTTCCGGCGAACCAGCCAGGGGTTGGATCGTTCTGTATCCCCCCCCAGCCATTCCAGCCGATCAAAAATTGTCCGCTGGGGAGATCCATGATCTGAGGGAGCGGGGCTTGCTTCACTTCCGCGCCATCCACGAAGAGCGTTATCATTTTCCCGGATTCAATTGTAGCCGCGATGTGGTACCATTCTCCGGGACGATAGATACTGTCGCCGGTTCTGCACACCGAGGGGGTGCTGCCACCTGCGGACCCGGCTTCAAGCGCAAGGCTTCCGTTCCAGAAGAAAAGCTCGTAACCGACCGGCCAAGTCCTACGCGATATAATTCCCCTGCGTCCGGGTTCCTCCGCATTGACCCATACGGACACGGTGAAATTTTTCAGATTAAGTCCTGCCGCCGCGTCTCCCTGAAGGACGACTCTGCCTGTTTTTCCGTCCAAGCGGATCGCTTTGCCGACTTTTCCTTCCTGCAATTCAACGGCTCCTTCGCAGACAGCCTGCAGGGCGGCGAGTTTTCCGGCGACCGTAGTTTTTCCGGCATCTATCTGATCAAATTTGAGATATACCAGAGGGTCTTTGGGCCGGGCGAGATTTTTCACCTTAATGAGTCTTGCCTTGGTCGGATCCGCAAGATATTCCAGTCCCGGCGGGAAAACAAGAGCCCTGTTGTAAACTTTCTCCGCGAGCCGTGAGTTTTCCATCAGGGTTCTGGCCCGCCAGTAGCGTCCCTCTTTCAGGCAGAGATTTGCCTCCTCGATAGATTTGCCGAGCAGTTTTTTGCCATCTTCATCCAGTGTGACATTTCCGGCGTCGGCATCCTCGCCAATATTCTGCAACACGCTGACCATTGATTCGACAAGCTTCTTGTCCTCGGCGGGAATCACTGTTGTAACCTTGGTGATCTCAGTTCCTGCAGGCGCCTGGAACGCGAGCAGTTGATAGGGTTTAAGCTCCAGCGATAGCAAGCCATCCTTGAGAAGTACTTCCTCTCCGGTTGCCAGGCGACGAACCGGGCCATTCCCTTTTTTAAGGGAGATATTGACATTAATCGAATAACGCTCACTGTTGACAGTATAGAACAGGAAGTCCTCTTTGCGTTGCAGTTCTCGTACCGCCGCGGGATCTATGGCGTCGGGACGTGATTTGAAAGAAACGGACGGAAGTTTCCGGTATTCCAGCATAAACTCGCGAAGGATCGGCTGTCCGAGCGTGTAGGCGTTGCCGCCATCCGCAAGATATGTCGCATCGGATTGCGCGAGCGCTATCGCATACCGTTCGAGATAATGGCGGCCCGTGGGATTTACAACGCCGCTCATCCATGTCCTCTTGGTTCCCTGTGGAAAGCCGAGGGACTCAGGAGTCACAACGGCCTCCGTCGCTTCAAAATAGCGGCTTCCGAACATGAATGCCGCAGAACCGTCGGGCTTTTTCATGGAAAGGAGCTTTGCCTGATCGAGAAGATTATCTCTCACCCTGTGATCAGCCATGGGTCCTTCGTAAGTATAGCCCTGACGTCCGTATCCGTAGCGGCTGTTGATCAGAACCACTCCATCAATCGCCCCGAGAAGTTTCGGGTCTATTCCGGCATCCAGCGACAATTCAAAGACATCCGAATATACTTTCAGGTCAGGACGTGACCGGCGGAGACGGTCTCGTGCCATCGTGTAAATTTCAGCGATCTTCTGGCAGCGCCATTGGATCCATCGGTCCTTGGCATTGGCCATCAGCCATGCGTAACGCGCCTGGAAGCGTTTCGGGTCGTCGGCTTTGGCGCCGGTCGAGAGGCCTGTTTCCTTCTCGAACATTCCGACGGCAAGATCGTCATAACCCCAGTCAAGCGAGTGGAAATTATTCAAGGCGGGATTCGCCCAGCCCATGAGACGCAGGCTCACGCCGCGCAAAGCCGGCGAATCCTTGTAGCGGTCCGCAAACTCTCCGACCATCCCGACATACCATTTCTGATCAATTGGATCAAGGGGATGAAACCGCGGAGTTTCATCCCATTTCTGACGGGAGTAACCGTCCTTGTTGACAAGATAGTTGGTTCTGGGCTCCTTAGTGAAAGACGGATCGGCAAGATGATCGAGATCACGGCACTCAGGATGAAATTCCCCGATCATTCCCATTCCATACTTTTCGCATTTCATCAGGAGAATACGTACGTTGTCAAAGGTTGCGGAAGAACAGAAAGCGACATTGTAGTTTGAGGGATACATGGACATCTGGTAAACGGAAACGGTTGGCACCAGCATGTCTCCGCCCATGTATGAAATTGATCGCGCCCATCGGTCGACAGCAGTGAGTATTCCCGCCGCCGATCGGTCCGCTCCATAGACAGCCACGTAATTACTGCCTTCTTCATACCAGTTAGCGAATGTTCGTCCGCCAGTCGCGGGAACATCCAGCAACGGAAGTTCATTGTCCACACGGTAAACGCGGATCTTTGCGGCTGCGGCGCCGCGCCGCCCTGTGTGCGCAGTCATAAAAACCACGCGCAGATCAGTCGTCTTCGGCCAGATCAGTATGGATTGTGTCTGCATCTTGTTGGAAAGAGAATAGCAGTCTCCGGTATCCATGCCGCCCGCAACCGGATAGGCGCCGGTGACGGCCTCGCGGATCGCGACGCAGAACGTGCGGAATGCGTCATCCGGAGAGTCTGTTTCCACGATATAAGGCTTTCCCGCTTCGGGCACGGCGAATTTGTAGGCGAACCATCCGGAATCCCGTCCTTGGTGCTGAGCGGCAAGAAATCCGATATCACCGGACTCACGGTATTTTCCGGGAGACCCGTCCACAACTTTGGAGCCGCCGTCGCCGGCATATTGAGGTCCGGTGGCGACGCAGTCAATTTCGGAAATAAGTGTTTTTTTTAGTTCACCGCCGCGCGCCGGTGCTTTTGTGTCAACTACAACAATTTGAATAGGAGGCGTTTCGTTCGCCGGAATCTGTCTGTCTCCCTCAAAAAGTGCGAGGTCGTAGATTCCTTCTTTGGGACATGCGAGCGGAGCGGCTATCTCAACAGGCCTTGGGCTGGCTGGAATTTCAATGTCTTTGCCTGATAGCGCCTGTTTTGTGGCCATATCTATCAATTTCGCCGTAATTTTGCCGGCGGCGGAATTTCCTCCGCACAGGATTGACAGTTTCACCTCCTCGCCGACACGCACTATCGAGCGGCCGTCGGTGATGAGCATGCGCACGTTCCTGCCAATCGAAGGTACCGATGCTTTCAATATCCACTTGTCAAATTTCACCTCGAACCCGGTCCAACTCCAGCGCTGTATCCTGAAGACATGTTTTCCTGATTCGAGCCAGAGGTTGCTTATTTTCTGTCCTCCGTTGCTGAACGGGATGAGTTTTCCGTCAACGAAATATTCCATCCCCCATAGATCCACCGGCACGATGAACTCATACCATCCGCTCTGCGGCGTCTCGACATCATACTCCATCCATCCGGCTACAGGATTCCATTTCTCCTTCCACCCCGAAATATTGCCGACCGTCTTCACTCGCTCCACCATGCCCGCGCCGGAAAACTCGGAACGGTCAAAATTGATCGTGGGGCGGACAATCTCCCACTCGGCCGCAAAAACTCTCTGAACCGCAACAAAGGCCATCAAGCCCGCTGCGAACCGACAAATGAAACCACGCATTTTTATTCTCCTTTTTTTATTCGAGCCAATTGCAAAACTAAGATTTCGTAGGAATTCAGAATTCAGAATAAAAAAAACAATTCAAATGATTTTTAAAAAACTTCCGCACTTCCGCACTTCTTCCCGTTTTCTCCTTTCTCTATGAGTTTTGAATTACCCCGGCTCATTTATTTTTTACTCCGGTACATTCGCGATTTTCAGGCCGCCCGGGTCGGAAATCGAGAGCCAGAAGCCGTTGCCCAAAGTCCCTGAGACCACCTTTACCATCAATTCGTTCCATCCCTTTTTCAGCTTCATAGTTGTTTTGAATTGTCCTTTGAAAGGAGGGCCGCTGTGCTCGGCAAAATCCACCGCAACTTCGCCGTTGACAAGTATTTTCAACCAATAGTCCATCCCGTAGTTTAGCGAGACCGTCTGTTCTGTGTCGGAATAGATGTAGGTAATGGCGATATCGAGCGCGCCTTTCATCTCGTGGAAAGCCTTGTTGAAATCAACGAAGTCGGCATCCCCCTGCATGAGTATCCACTTCCCTTTTCTGCCATTGCCCAGATCGTATTCCTTAGCAAAGTCCCTCACTTGTTCCTGCGGGAACGGGTCGTGGTCAAGAGCCTCCTTGAGTTTCGCCGTCTCAAAAGAGTCTGCAATCATGAAGGGGCCGGCGACATGCCAGTAGCGGCTGACCAAATCGCGAAAAATCGGCGTGAGTTGCACAAAGCACAATCCGGTTTTATTGCCCTCGGTGCGGGTAAATTCAAGTTTCGTTGTTCCTGGCTGCAAAACGACCAGCTGCGGCAGAACGGTCACGGTAGCCTGCACTGTTGCGGCGGCGCCAGGAAGGGATCCAATCAGTTGGCCGTTAGCTTTGACTGCAACCGCGCCATAATCGCCGCCGGACAGATGGCCGATGGTGATGCGGCAACGCGAGGTTGTTGACGATTCAGTTGCAAGCGTAAAAGAATCCGCTTCCGTTTGCATTAGTTTCTCTCCGATCCATTCTGGCGCTACGGTCTCTGAAGCAACCATCGAAGCCTTGACTTGTTCCGGCAGCATTTTGACCATGTCCTGCGCTTTGAACGCATCCAACGGAGCGACCGGCAGGCCGGTGTCGCGCAGATACGGCGGGAAACGGTTGAGAAGTCCCCACAGTTCGAGCATACGGTTGTTTTCCAGCATGGTGCGGATGCGCCAGACTTCTTTTTTGGCAAAACGTTCTTCGGCTTCCTTGTCGGCGGAGAGAATCATATTTCTGTCCTCGTCGTCCAGCCCGAGCGAATTCCTGTCGGTCCGGATATCTTCCGCCAATTGAGCCAACCATTGCACTTGAGCCCGGGCCTTTTTCATTTCGGCATCGGGGATTTCTGTTTCAACCGCGGAGATGGAAGTTCCTTTGCCCGCTTGGAACGAAAGAAGTTGAAAAGGTTTGAGCGTCAGTTTGAGAAAGCCTCCATCGGTCTTCGCCGTTTCAAGCGTGGAAAGATGCCTGATCTCCGTTTTTTCAGTAGCAAATCGAATTGACAGCTTGGTCGGATAGCGCTCCCTGTTTACCGCATAGAAATAAAATTTATCGGAATCGTTCAACTCCCAAACGGCCGCAGGATCGCGGGCGTCGGGACGCGGAGTGAATCGTTTGTTCGGCAGGACGCGAAATTCGCGGGTGAACTCACGTAGCATCGGTTGGCCGAGAGTATAAGTGTTGCCTCCGTCGCCAAGCATGCCGGCGTCGGCTTCGGCCATGGACAAGGCATAGCGTTCAAGAAAGGAATCGCCGGCCGGATTTACGACTCCGGATATCCAACCGGTAGGCGTATCGGCAGGGAAGCCAAGACTGGCGGGGGTGAGGACCTTCTCGGTCGCCTCGAAATAATGGCCGCTATACAAGTATGAAGGGTTGGAAGTTCCTCCATTCATGGATTTGAGACGAATAGGATCGAGCATCCGGTCGCGGACATCCTGAACGTTGTTGCTCGGATGACGGCCGTAGTTGCAAGCGCTGTTGATCACACGCACGCCCACGGCATCCAGCGCCTTGGTGTCCAGTCCGGCCAGTGGCAACTTTTCCGAAGACAAACCAAATATGTTCAGGCATACTTCCAGATCGGGGCGGGCTTTTTTCACTTCCTGAACTACCCGTTTGTGCAGATCGGTGATCTTGTCGCAGCGCCAGCGAATCCAGCGTTCACGTTGGGGACCGGAAAGAAAGAGGTATCGTCCATAAAAACGTCCCGGATCATTGTCTTTCCTAGGAACACTAATACCGGTTTCCCTTTGAAACAGTGAAACACTGTAATCATCATATCCCCAGTCCAGATTTTGAAAATTGTTCAGACCGGGATTGCACCAAGTCATTATGCGTAAACTGATGCCCTGGAATCCCGGGAACCGGGCGTAGCGATCGGCAAATTCCTTCAGCATGCCGACATACCATTCCTGGTTCTTGGGATGCAAAGGGTTGTAGATCGGCTCGTTTGCCGCGGCCCTTTTCTTCCCTTTTACATTTATGGCGAAAATCGGATCGAAGGGATTGCCGCTATCGGCGTTCCATGCCAGTTCCCGCGCTTCGGGATGAAACTCGCCGTAAAAACGGATGCCGTACTTCTGGCATTTCAGGATCATTCGCCCGACAATATCCGTAGTATAAAGTCCGTTGTGGCTGACGTTATAACGCGACGGATACATGCCGAATTGATAGATGGCCATGGTGTAGATCAGCGAATCCCCACCCATGTAGGACAGCAACTGGCAGAAGCGATCAGTAGAGATGACGGCGTCTTGGGTCTTCCAATTGTTGTACGCCTGAAATTCGGGAGCGGCGTACATGCCAAACATGCTGGCCCCTTCCTCAAACCAGTTGACAAAGTTGCGGCCGCCGCTTACCTGGCGCACTGCCGGCTGCGGATTTCCCTGCACTTCGTAGATACGGATTTTTGAGGCCGCCGCGCGATAGCCGGTGTTCGGAACTATCATCACCACCCTCAGATTGACACTGCGAGCCCAAAGATATAGGGACTGTGTTTGCATCGTATTTGTCAGCCTGAATTCGCCGCCGGAATCCACCCCGCCGGTAATCGGATAGGACGATGAGACATCAGATTTGAGGCTGATGCAGAAGGTGCGCAGGGCATCATCAGGATAATCCACTTCAATCAGATACAATTTTTGGATTTCTGGCAGGGTTACAGCATACGCGAACCAGCTTGGATCTTTATCATTGAAGTTCTGCAACCATCCTACCTTCCCCGATTCGCGGTAACGCCCGAAAGATTTCGTAATCACCCGCGAAGCTTCGCGTCCGCCGGTATAATCAGGTTCCTTTTCCGCGCAGTCTATTTCACGAATAAGCTTTTTAGCCTCTTCCACCTTGGTCGCCGGAGGCGGGGTGTCATCAATTACATCAAAAGTGAAAGGGGGGCAGTCTTCCGGCGAAAGAAACTCATCGCCCGCAGAAAAACTGGCGGTCATAGTCCCTTCTTTTCTAACGATGAATTCGATCATGGATGCTTGGACATCCGGACCCGCCGATAGTTTTAATTCGGACTGCGCTACTGCTTCGCCGGCGCGGTCGGTCACCCGCACCTTGAGCACCGAAATCAGAGCTGTGCTACCGTGCGTAACCTGCAATCTGATCTTTTCTCCAACGACAAAAAAATCACGGCGCTCAGGTGATTCAATCCGGATCCGTTTGCCCAATTTGTCCTCCGAAGGGCGAAAAATAAATGAGGTCATCTCCCGAAGTCCGCTATGGTGCAGTCCTTGGATACGGACGGTATGTATGCCCGGTTTAAGATAATAGTTGCCGGCCTTGGGGTTATTGGAATAGGTGTAGTTGCCTCCGTCCACCAACACTTCATGCCCGGCGGCCGAAGGTTCGATCAGCAGTTCATACCAGCCGCCGTCTTTGACCTTGATGTCGTAATCAAACCAGCCGTTGCCGTGTTTGCCAATGTTATTGGCCGTCTTGATCGCTTCGATTTCTTTGGGATTCGAGACAAAACAACGGTCAAACGATTTGGCTTCCCTGCGAATTTCTTCCCCTTCGACACCGAAAGAATGCGGCGCGAACAAGAAGGGCAGCAGTGAAAGTGACGCGGCGAAAGATTGTTTCATATTCATAGAATCGCCTGCATTCATTACTTTAATTTATATTTCGATATAGATTGCCGTTACCATAAATGCATTTTTTTCCTTGTCAACGCCTGTTTTTGATTTTTTTTGAATTTTTTTTTCAAAATATCTTGAAAAAGCCCTTGACAACGGGGTCTACTTATGTTATAATAGGTCTGTTTCGATGTCTATTGTTGTTTTATAAATTCAGATATTTTTAAAACGCATTGA
>JAGVIF010000400.1 GCA_020056205.1 Lentisphaeria bacterium
CTTATCGAAAACTTTTCGAAATAGCGAGAGATAAATATTTAACATTGTTGAAAAATGGGAATAAAGGCAGATTCGAGATCCTTTCTCTCCTCTTGAGGCTAAGGCAGTTCTGTTGTCATCCATCTCTCCTGCCCGGCGACTTTAATTGCCGCGGGACTCCTTCCGCGAAAATGGAACTGCTCAAGGAACTCGTGCTCGAGTCTGTTGACAGTTCCCATAAACTGCTCGTATTCAGTCAGTTCCCATCTCTCCTAAAGATCGCGCGAAACTGGCTTGACGAAAAGGAAATAGCCTGCGAATATCTTGACGGAGAAACAACGAACCGAATGGAACGCGTGATTAATTTCAACAAGAACGACTCGATAGCCGTTTTTCTTCTCAGCATAAAAGCCGGAGGCAGCGGTTTAAATCTGACATCGGCGGACAGAGTCATAATATATGATCCGTGGTGGAATCCGGCGGTTGAAACTCAAGCCGCCGACAGAGCTCACAGAATCGGACAAACGCGCCCGGTCTCCATCCAAAAAATCATCGTCAGGAATTCCATAGAGGAGAAAATCCTTTCCCTTCAGGAGAAAAAGATGAAAATTTTTAGAAACATTGTCGAAGGGGCGCCGTCAGCATTCAGCGGCCTGACTCAGGATGATATCCGCTTCCTGTTCTCCTAACCTAAGTTTTGCGGTTCAATCGGCCGAACTTAAACTAAGTGCTTGATAATGATAATAAATAATGTATGAACTGCGACGCAGTTCATTAAATTATTCAAATAAGAATTCGGCTGATTGAACCCGCAAGGTATAAGTTCAGTAAACCCTGTCCTTTTACTGAACTTATACAAAAAATAAAATGCGAAATCAATATTTTTATTCTTTTTTAGCGCAAAATAGTTGTCAAAGAGGAGTTTTTGCCGCCTTGAAAAACAAAAGGAAGAATTATATCAGAATCGCCTTCTATTCCTCTTTGCTTTTATTGCCGCTTTACGCCTTTCTAATAGAACCAAAATGGGTCCTCGTCAGACACATCAAACTCTCAAACAATCCCACGTTGAAAATTGTCCATTTCTCTGACTTGCATTACAAGGGAGACAAAGAATTCTTAGATAAAATCGTCCGAAAAATCAACCATATTAATCCTGATATTGTTTGTTTCACGGGAGATTTTGTCGAAGACAATGCATTTCTTGCGGATACCCTTGAATCTCTTTCAAAGATCAAGAAACCGCTATACGGGGTTCCTGGCAATCATGAATACTGGCACAACGTTGATTTTAAAAAGATAGAAGAGGTTTTTATTAAGACCGGGGGACACTTTATTTCGTCCGAGAATGGCGGCCCTATCAGTATCAAAAACATAAATATTTACCTCGTCCATTATCCGGATTTCGCAGATGATTTAAACGCCAAATATAACCTTATTCTCGCCGGACATTCTCACGGAGGACAAATTCGCGTTCCTTTTTGGGGAGCATTGATTCTTCCCTATAAGGCAAAAAAATATGACAAGGGATTGTTTGAGACCAAAAACGGTTTTTTGCATGTCAATCCTGGAACCGGAACATTTTTCATCCCGGCGCGTTTTTTCTGCCGCCCGGAACTTAGCGTAATTGAATTGTGAGGCGCGGCGTGGGCACCCGGTCAAGTCGAAGATCCCGAGACCAACGGTCCTCGGGGAGAGATGCCGGATAAATATTCACCAAACCCCGTCTTTTAGAAAAGAAAATCTCGCGCGGAGGCACGGAGAACACAAAGAAGAAATAATTTTACAAGTTTTGAGACTGGCAAGTTTCTACGACCGTGCTTGAAATAAGAAGGCGGAGGATTACTTTACTTTTGAAGGAGAAAGAAAATGATGATTAAACAAAATATTTTTGCGCTCATAACGCTGGCGTTTTCGTTCCTGCTTTATTCCCAGGAAAAGGCGGAAAAGGAGCAGGTACCGGGAAAAAAGACTGAAACCGTTTCTTTGCAAAATCTTGAATTCTACGCGCTTCAACAAGCGTACGAGGCGGAAAAAAAAACTGTCATCATCCCATACAAAACGAAGCTTGAGGCTCTTCTCTTAAAATACATATCCGAATATGAGCAGATTTACGAAGAACAGAAAAAATCAGGCAACGTAAAAGGAATGGGTATCGCGCGAGCCGGCAAGAACATATTTTTTGCGGCACAGGAGGAATTAAACATAAAAGGCAATTTCGCGTTGCCCGAAAAAGTCCGAAAAGATATCGCCGACTCCATAGGCAGCTGCAGAAAAGAGCAAGAAGCCGTTATGGAGGGAATTGATCAAAAATACAAAGATATTGACGATAAATACAGGGCGCGGTTCGTTGAGGCCTACAAACGGCTTTGCGGAGAAGGCAACGCCCCTGAAGAAGAGATTCTGACAGCGAAATTCAAAGAGTTTTTGAAAACCGACATAAAAAAACCGGAGACGGCGAAAACACAGGACGCTAATATTGCCCTCCTTGAAGAACTCGGCGTTAAAGTTCCAACAGAAGCGCCAAAGCTCCTTTCCCCTATAATTGCGTCAAAAGGAGATGGATCTCAATGGGTGGACATTGGAAAGTGGACAGGCGATATGATGGGAATGGATGTCGTCAGCATTTCTCTCCTTGATAAGTCAAAAGACTTTTCCGAAACACAATATTTACCTATTGCCAGCGCCGACTCAAAAATGACCTACAACGCAATCCGCCCAATGCCTGCCCGCACGAATTACGCCTTCCGCTTAAAAAGAGTTACCGATGCGCGGGATGTGGATGTCCTTGAATGGCCGTCATCAGGCAACGATTGGAGATTGGTCGTTCGCACACGCACTCCGCAGGGAGATGAAACAATCCCGCTTAGACATGCCTTCATCTTTCAAGTGAGCCTTCCTGAAAGTGAAATGGGAAAAGTCTTCTCTAACACGGACTTGGACTCCGAAAAGGACGCCTCCAAGCCGGAACAGGCAAAAACGGAAATCAGAACCGCCCCCCCTGTTAAAATTTCCGTCCTTTCCAACCCGAAAGGCGCCGAAATTTATGTGAACGACAAGCTCTACTCCATAAAAGAAGAAAGTGTTTTAACCCCCTGTGAAATCACAATCCCGTCCGGGAAATACAATATCCGCATATCAAAATTCGGCTATCTCGACAAGTCTTTCGACAATTTTGACGCCGTAATGAAAGCCGTTGTCAACGCGGAGCTTGTCAAAGACGGGAAATTGAAATATTATAAGAAGGACGTGTCCGCAAATGCAAACACTTGGACGGCGTCGGGGATTTCCGTCAAAGCCGGAGACAAACTGGTCATTCAGGTTGACGGAGTGTGGGCTTGCGCAAAAAAAAGCGACAAATGCGGTCCGGCCGGCATCCCTAACACAACAGAAAATTATAAATATTATTCCGACTCAACTAACGACTTGCGCCAGGAAAAGAATATTCCATACGGAGCTCTCCTTATGAAGCTCGGAGAAAAAGGTTCCCCTATGCCTATGGACAGGAAAACGAAATTTACAGCAAAAGAATCCGCCGAGCTTTTCTTTGATATAAATGAACTTGAAGGCAAGCCGCGCAAGGGGAATTTCGGAAGCCTTACCGTTAACATCGGCGTAGCGCCGGCCACCCAATCCGATTAACCTAAGTTTTGCGGTTCAATTGGCCGATTGAACCGCAAAACTTAGGTTTAAACTGAAATATAAAAGGAACAAGACATGGATAAGAAAACTTATGTGGTCGTCGGAACGGGAGGGAGATCGGCAATGTTCATTGACGCCCTTGTGAAGGAATACAAAGAAGAGAACGAACTCAAGGCTCTATGCGATACGAATCATTCCAGAATGGACTACTACAACAGCCGCATTCAGAACGCGGGTCATGCGCGTGTCCCCACATATGACGCTTCTGATTTCGACAGAATGATTGCCGGGCAGAAACCGGACTTCGTCATTGTTTCCTCAATAGACAGGACTCATCACAAATACATATGCCGGGCAATGGAACTCGGATGCGATGTGATATCCGAAAAACCAATGACGATTGACGAGGAAAAATGCCAGCAAATCATTGACACGGCAAAGAGGACCGGCAAAAATTTGAGAGTAACTTTCAACTACAGATATTCTCCTAGGGCGACTAAGGTCAAGGAAATCCTCAAAAGCGGGATCGCAGGACATATAAACAGCATTCATTTCGAGTGGCTCCTCGACACCAGTCACGGCGCAGACTATTTCCGCCGCTGGCATCGCGATAAACGTAACAGCGGCGGGCTTATGGTGCACAAAGCGACACACCATTTCGATCTTGCGAACTGGTGGATCAATGACTGGCCGGAAACTGTGTTCGCCATGGGAGACCTCATGTTCTACGGAAAGGAAAATGCCGAGAAACGCGGAATCAGAAACTTCTACACGAGAGCCAGAGGTTCGGAAGTTGCCGCAAAAGATCCTTTCGCTCTGAAGGTCGATCCCGAAAAGGATTTGACTCTAATGGGACTGTACTACAACGCCGAGCATGAAGACCAATATTATCGCGACCAAAGCGTGTTCGGCGACGGAATTTCAATTGAGGACAACATGGGCGTTATGGTCCGCTACAGGAATAAAACAATCATGACATATAACCTGAACGCACATTCCCCGTGGGAGGGTTTCAGGGTCATGTTCAACGGAACTAGGGGACGGCTTGAATTCAATGTGGTTGAAAGTTCATATGTGAGCGGCAGCCACGAGGATTTCAACCAGCCCGGGATGCGCGAGCTATACAATGAAGAGGAGAATAGAATGCCGGAAATCACATTTCAGCCGCACTGGGAAAAAGCTAAAGTGATTGAATATAAAGAGACGAACAAGGGCGGGCACGGAGGCGGAGACACAAGACTCCTCGACCATATCTTTATGGGAGCGAAAGATGATCCTCTGGGACATGCGGCGGATTATGTTGACGGCGCAAAATCAATTCTGATCGGAATAGCCGCCAACAAATCAATGAAAACAGGCTTGCCCGTTGATATAGCTTCCCTCGTGAAATTTTAACACTTCATTAAATTATTCAAATAAAATAAAGGCTTATTTTGAACCCTATGGGATGCTGCTGACCAAAAACAAGAAAATACACTATCCGCTCGAATCTTCTTGATTCAGCGATATACTAACGCGTAGATATAACAGGAACGCAGAAAATGGAATACCCGGCGGCATTTACGGACAGGAACGACGTAAGCGAGGAGCGTCTCGAATGGATTATGATGACACCAACGCAACGTTTCCTCGAATACGAGACAATGTTCGCTCTTTATCGCGACATGGGAGGAAGCCTTGACCCGGAATACGACATTCAAAGTCCTTTTAACTCTGTCTTCGAGGGGTGTCGAACATCTTCTGATGGGCGGCTAGGCTTGCATATTATACGGAGGAGCGGAGTTTAGCCGGGACACGGACATAATTATTCTCTCCACCGATGCCAACTTTGAAAAATTGAGATATGCCCTTGATGATCTCCGCGCGGTCTGCATAGCCGTCCCGCCTTTTCTTCCCGAATATCTTGACAGGGGCCATGCCGTCCATTTTCGTTGCCATAGAGATGATGTCGGCGGCATGCGCCTCGACGTGATGACGATAATGAGAAACGTGGATTCTTTCGCCGCGCTATGGGAGAGAAGAACAACAATGCAGATCCCCGGCATCGCCATCCAACTCTTGTCGCTTCCGGATCTTGTTCTTGCAAAAAAAACACAGAGAGAGAAAAAGACGCGATATACTGGCTTCCCTTACGAAAAGAGCTTGAAATGCTGAGACGGGGGCATTCGGCATTGCTATCAGGTTAAACTGAATATCCAACCTGTCTGCGTGTACGCACAGGCAGATATCGAACACGGAATATCCAATGTCCAAGTTAAGATTTCCCGGAAATGAATTCCGATGGAAATCGGATGATTGAGGGATTGAAA
>JAGVIF010000252.1 GCA_020056205.1 Lentisphaeria bacterium
GAATGCGAAAGTCTTTAAAATCATAAAATCTCTAAATCACCAAATCGAAAAATAATATGTCCCTTGCGTCCCTTATGTCCTTTGTGTCCCTGCGGTGAAGAGCAGAATTACGAATTACGAAACCTATAACCAATAACTAATAACCCTTTGAAAATCGGCAATCAATACCGATACCGACCCCGACCCGAATGGCGCTAAGATAAGGATTTCGAAAAAAGTAACTCGGGTATATCTGACCCGAGAGTCGCGGGTCAAATAGACCCGCGCTACCTCGAAATGCGCATTATACCAATTTATGTTGAAATTCGCGCATATTTTCATTCGTAGATATGCTCAATAATGACCCTTAACAAGTATAATTTAGTGCCATTCGACCCCAACCCCGAAAAAAACGGTAGTTTCAAAGGAGGCCAAAGAGCCTGACAAAAATACAAGTCCCGGCGAAGCCGGTTAAGTACAAAAAAATGAGGAGAAAACAATGAAATACTCGATGATGACTTACACGATGACACGGCAGCCCGGTTTTGACCTTAAAAGCATGCTGGATTTGACCGTGGAATTGAAGATGAACGCGATTGACTTCTGCTGGCCTGAGTCAATGGGGACACCTTTTAAGGATTTGAGAAAAATGTGTGATGACAGAGGAATAAAGGTTGTGTGCAGTACCTTCGGCGCGGATTTGAATTTCCCTGATAACGCCTCACGCGCGCCCGGGATCGAAAGATGCAAAAAGGAAATCGAAACGGCCGTGATACTCGGTGCGCCGGTCGTAATGATTCCTACCCCGTCCAAAGAGGGGCTTAGTTCAAAGGAATCAAGAAAGAACTGGATAGCGGGACTCGCCGAAGCTGTACCCTTCGCCAATGACGCCGGTATTGTCCTTACCGTCGAAAATTTTCCCGGCGTTGAAAGTCCCTTCGTTACTGCCGACGAATTGATCGAGGCGGTAAAAAAAGTTTCCGGACTTCAAATTACTTTTGATAATGGCAATGCCTTCTCCGGCGAAGACCCTGCGGAATCATTCCGAAAATGCGCGGAATATGTTGTTCACGCGCATTTCAAAGACTGGGATGTCTCGCCCGATAAAAAAGAAGGATACCGCGAAATGAGAAAAGGCGGATATCATATTCCGGCTCTGATCGGAGAAGGCGCCGTCAACCAGAAATCCTGCCTTGACACAATGAAAAAATTCGGCTATGACGGCTATATAAATATCGAATACGAAGGGAATAAATATAATGCCCGCGAAGGCATAGAAAGAGCCGTCAATTACCTGAAAAGCATTGACCTAAGTTTTTGACACAGTCTTGTGTCCGCAGAATGCCACACAGCGATTTCAAGAGATATGGACAAGGAAAAACGAAGGAAGATTGTCTCAAGAGCTTGTCACAGGCCATCGAACTGATGCTTGAGGATAGGCGACAGGACGCATTGAAATCGATCCCTTCTGATGCCCATCGCGAGTTGGTGGCAGTATGCAAGTTTCTTTCAATAAGAGAAATCGGACATCAAAAAGGTATTTGAACAAGTACTTGATTTATGGGAAGCAGTATGCAGTTTGCAAAATTCGCGGAAGAAGATATGTTCAGGACAAAAAAAGCGGCGATCTCAAATGGGACAACGAAGTGGATATCTGCCCTGATTCTCTCTATCTCTCTATAACCGGGAAGAAGCAGGAGGACATTTTTCCCTCCCTAAAACGGAGGGCGGGTTTTCTTGCCTGCCAGCAGAAGAAACTCGCGGGTTGGAAAACCCGCGCTCCGTTTTTCCAATGATATGTTTTTTGCGGAAAAAACAAACTATTTCGCATTTTATTAGATGTCCATATTCACCGAAAGAACAGGGTTCGGTGAATATTTACCACGGAAGTTGATATGCCGAAAAATTCTATCGTCTTTGTTGTCGCACATCCGGATGATGTCGCCTTTTCGTTTGGCGGCACTGCTTGGCTTTTGAAGGACAAATACAGCTTGCGCGTCCTCTGCGCCAGCAAGGGAGAAAGAGGATATGATTCCGGCTGGAAGGGTAAAGGACTGCAGCCTCCCCGCCGTGAAGTCGCGGAGATGAGGGAAAAAGAGGAAGAAGACGCCTGCAATCTGCTCGGGGCTGAACTTGTTTTCCTCGGCGAACTTGACGGAGAGATACAACCATCCCGGAAAACCTGTGATAAGGTCAGCAGGATGCTTTCCAAAATCAAGCCTTTAGCAGTTATCACCCATGGTCCGTTTGACAAACAAGACCATTCGGCAACATTTAGCATTGCATATCTGGCTCTCCAGAAATCAGGGCTGTTTTGGACGACTGAGCTTTACACGGGGGAAGCATACGACTTAACCCGCATCTCCATTTTTGTTGACATTTCCCACGCGATAGAAGGAAAAAGAAGATTGATATCATGCCATCGTTCCCATATGAAAGAAAATTTGGAAGAAGGAATCGAAAAAATCCTCGATAGAAATAAAATACTGGGCAATATGGCGCTTTGCGATTACGCTGAAGGTTTTGTAACTGCGTTTCCATTGGCGAACGCAAGATGGGGACGAAAAGCGGAACCGGGCCGCACCCTCCTGAACATCTCTCCATAGGTAAATATTCACCGAACCCCCGAAAGCCGCCTCATGTCCTTCGCCGCAGAAAAATCAAGACTATCCGGTGGAATTCCAGTGGAACTGAGGGTATGATTTTTTTTTGAGAAAAATGGATTGATGCGCTTGACAGCTTCTTGCGGCACTATATGTTTGTATTAAACAAAAATAAACAAATACAAACAATTTAGCTTCCGAGTTTTTTTATGGACGTTGGCAAGTTTATACAAGTGGACAGGTCATTGTCGGATATGCTGGGGGGTAGTTATATGGATTCGGTATGCGCTGCCCGCGCATTCTTTGATAGCGCCGCTGCATCAATTTTTTTGGCGAAGGCCGATGAGAAAGTGGCGTTCTATCCGGAACCGATGCAGGAGAGGCTCAAATCTCTGCTTGACAAGGTCGGCAAACAGGTGGTACCGCCGATTCAACGGACATCGGCAGGCGCTGGCTCAGCGAAATTCTGTGCGGCGACCAAGACTGTCGCAGCGCCTCTGAGCGCTTTTGGATATTATCGGATCGGCGAGGATGGGCGCTTGTATTTGACCACCAAGAGCGAGCATTACCATGTCCCCCTTGGTCACTCCTTTCCAGGCTACGGACTGCTTGACAATGCCCGCGCGCTAGGAATTCCCAACGCGACACACAACAACACACGCGGCCACATCGTCCGCCTCTTAGAGGAGGAATTAGTGCGCACGGCAAATGGTCTGGCGCGTGACGATAGACCTGGGCTGGAGTCGTTGCTATCCCGCAGGGACGACCTCAGGGTTCTCAACCGCGTGCTGAACCTTGAGACTGGAAGCCTGGTGGTTGAGGCGGCATTGAAGATGATCCTCGCGCGTTTCTACCGCATGGAATCGAGCATGCCGAAACCGCCTTACGATGGGCGGACTCCTGTGATTCTTGTAATGGGCAATGACGACAGCAACCTGCAGGCAAATTATCACGGCACTACGACATTGACACAGATGATGCGGGGCATGTGGCCGGAGCTTCAGTCCAAGATGGATGCGTCCGCCGCCTGGAAGATTGTTCCGATCCGGCCGAATTGCCGCGAGGATATGGACAGCGCCTTCTCCGTGTATGAAAAAGGAAACTGCAAAATAGCTGGATTTTTCCATGAGATTGTCATGATGAACTACGGAGGGCGCATGCTGACGAAGGACTTTCTCCGGCACGCGTATAGGCTCTGTGAAAAGCATGACGTGCCGACGGTGGTTGACGAGATACAATCCTGCCTCTGGGCGCCGCGGCTCTACCTCTTCAGGGAATATGGTTTGAAGCCAAGTTTCGTGGCTATTGGCAAAGGCTTCCCCGGCGGTGGATATTCCGCTTCGAGAATCATCTTCAGCGCCGCAATGGACGTGATGCCGCAGTTCGGGGCGCTGGTGACCAACGGGCAGGAAGAACTGGCCGCGCTGGCATATTTGATTACGATGGAATGGGCGCAGGCCAATGCGGAGCTTACTGCCTATCTCGGGTCATACTACGAAAATAGCATCCGCGAAATAGCCGGCGAGTTCCCAGATGTCATCATGGGTGTTGACGGCTGGCGGCACATGACTACTCTATGCTTTGTTGATTTGGAGAAGGCGAACGCATTTGCGAGCGAGCTGAACCGCCGCGGCTTTGACATCAGCGCGCAGATCTACAAGGCGGATTGTCCGCCGGTGGCGCTGACCAAATTACCTCTGATCGCCGACCAGGCGATGATAGACTTTGTGATCCGCTCCATGCGGGCCGTACTGGGAAAGATTTAGCCTTCACGGAACTAGTGCCCTGTAAAGCTAAAAATTGCGTATAGATTGCGAAGATTTTGAGAATTGGTTCGTATTCTGAGAGCCCGCCGATACCGAGGTATCGAAGGC
>JAGVIF010000110.1 GCA_020056205.1 Lentisphaeria bacterium
AACCCTCCCCATGTCTCACCTCCCTCAAGCCTCAAAATTCTAAATGCAATAATATAACTGCAACCTATTTAATTGCAATGATTAATTTATACTGGCACCGATTCCGTTTATCTCCGAAAAAAAGTCTTCGGCGATCTTTGCGCGATCATAATTATCCTCAGCAAATTTCCGTGCCGTCAGCCCCATCTTAATGCGCCTCTGCGCTGCGAAATTCGCAAAAGCAATTATGGCGGAGGCGAGCGCTTCCGGGTTCTCAGGCGGAACCACAAACGCCCCGCCCGACTTTTCCGCGATTTCCGCGCCTTCTCCGCGTCCGCAAAAGATAAACGGAATCTCGCATGCCATAAGTTCAAAAATCTTCGACGGGCGCGCCCCGTCAAATATTTTTATATCCTTCAAAGGAACAACGGCGAGATCAAATTGGGACAACAACCACGCCATTTTTTCTCTTGGGACGGAATCGCAAAAAATAAGATTTTCAAGTCCCATTTCTTTTGCTTTTGCCTGCAGTCCCGTCTTTTCATGGCCGTCTCCAACCATCACAAAAATTATTTTGCCGCTTCTCTCATTAGTTCCCCCGCCGTCCCGGATAATTTTTGCGGCGTCAAGAATTTGCGATAGAGCCTGCGAGCGTCCGTGATTGCCGGCATATCCGACGATAAAAGAACCTTCCTGTATATCGCGGTCTTTTGCGAAATTCGCATCTCTCGGTTGTTTCCCGAAGGCCTCAAGGTCAACGCCGTTCGGAAGAAGAAATGTCTTCGCGCCGGAATGACGCTTTTTCACCCCCGCGACAATTCCGTCAGTCTGGCAGATAACAACGGCGGACTTTTTATAGAGCAGTTTTTCGAAGCCTTCGAGCGCTGAAAGCGCGAAGCCGGGCTTCAGCATTCCAAGCTGAACCGCGCTCTCCGGCCACAAATCACTGACATTCATTATCAGTTTTGCGAATTTCGCAAAACTGAGGAAGAGCGCTGTCGCTCCGAGGAAAAGGGGAGGAGATTCGCAAATAAGCGCGTCCGCTTTTTTCAACTTGAAAAGGCCGACAAAAGCGGATGACACAGCAAATGAAAAGTAGCAGATCAATTGCAGGAGGACATTTTTTTTCTTCGAAGGCAGAATCCATGAGCGGATTACTTTTACGCCGTCAATTTCTTCGCTAAGACAAAATCTCCCGCGGTAATCGGGAAAAACCTCTCCTCTCGGGT
Source organism: Lentisphaeria bacterium (assembly GCA_020056205.1). Lineage (GTDB taxonomy): Bacteria > Verrucomicrobiota > Lentisphaeria > Victivallales > GWF2-50-93 > JAGVIF01. The sequence goes on from JAGVIF010000110.1 coordinate 1,209, forward strand.
AGTTTGGCATCGCGCTGAGAACCGTGATTTCGTGTCCGGCTTTGCGCATTCTTTTCGCCAAATCGTGAAGGCGGTTCTGCGGGGCGCCGTGTTCCGGCGGGTAATACTGGGTCAGAATTATAATTTTAAATTGCGGGTTCAATCAGCCGAATAAGGTTGAAAATTTAACACAGATTGCGAAGACAGAATATATTTCATGAGAGCGAATTTTCAACACGGCGAAGAACGCATTTTTTTATGCAAAATATTTTGTTGATTTTGATTTATTCTGTTTTGAAGTGTATATTCGAGCCTTGAAATTTTATCGCAGACGAAAACAGAAACACAATAGCTGAGGATTGAGGGGAAATGGATTTATCAAATAGTTATGAGTTGTTCAAGAAGGCATGGAATCTTCTTTCCTTTTTCAAGCTGCCTGAAACGGACGGAGAAAAAAAAGAGGAAATTGATGAAATTCCCGACAATATTGTGGTCTATTTCCCGGCGGTCGGAGCGGCAATAGGCTTTTCCGCGTATTGTGTCGCATGGTTTTTGGAAAGGATAATGGACGGCAAGATTTTTGCCGCCATGCTTTCGGCGGTGATAATAACCCTGACGCTCGAAATACTGACACTTGGAAAGGATCTTTCGACGCTTATGAATTTTTTGAAGGCGACCGCGAAGAAACTTCCTCCGGATGAGGCGCTTGCGCTGATAGAGGAAAAAGACACCGTGAACAGCGGCATCTCAGAACTCGTCCTCCTTTTTTCTCTTTTCATACTCAAAATAATATGCATAGGCATATTGATATACTCGCAGAAAGCTTCATGGCTCATAGTGATATTGACTCTTTCATATCTGGTTCAGGGTTTGCTCGCCATATCGCGAAGCTCCAATTTGGAGGCGCCGCTTCTGCCGTCTGAGCAGGACACCGCCAAAAGCGCATGGATAATAGCCGCCATAATTTCTCTTATCGCGGGGATCGAATACATTCCCGCCGTTGTCCTTGCCCTTATTATTTCATGGTTTTCTTTCGACGGCTTTCAGAAATATTGGCTGTCCCGCTTTCGGACAATAACGGGAAAATCCGTTGGACTTGGCGGGATAATTCTCGAGTATTTGCTCCTCGTAGGGGGGACAATATTGCTTGCAAGGCAATAAGGGATTCGGAAAAAACTTTTCGGTTTCTGAAATCAAAGGAGCCAGTTGCAAAAGTCATAAACCGCGCCGTTGCAGATGCCATCGGAGGGATCGCAAGGTATAAGTTCAGCAAACCCCGTCCTTTGCTGAACTTATACAAAAGAAAAATGCAAAATCAATACGGTTCATTGTCTTTTACAAAAGAATCCG
>JAGVIF010000253.1 GCA_020056205.1 Lentisphaeria bacterium
GAGCCTCTTAATGAGCTTGAGCAACTGGAAGTCGTTAAGCAAGAAGCGGAGGCATTGCTGCTGGGCTGCTGGAGCCGCATAGCCAAGTTTAACGCGCTAAAACAAGTGCCCCCAAAAAGCCGCGTTTTTGCCACCGCTGGCGCACTTTGGTAAATGGTGTCCAGTCATACCGTATGACTGAATGTCAAAGAATAACTGCTACATCCGAATTCGGGCGGATAAAATAGTTCAGTTTTCCGGCGAAAGAGCCTAGCTGGAGGTTAATCGGGATAGGCTTCGTCAGGGTGGTTTTGGGGCGGGGCTTACAGGTTCGACGATCACGGCGGCCTGTGGCTTGTCGCTTCTTGACGATGGCCGTGCCGCCTATCAGCCGGACAAGCATCTCATGTTGGGGTGATGAACCTTTTCGTCGGCGCGGAGAAACGAATGAAAATAGGCAATGCGCCGTCCGGTTCCACTTGCTAACCCCCGGTGGCAAATGGCACACCTGGACGGGGAGGCCAATCGCATTCGTCAGCCTTTGCAACACGCCCTGCCACCGCCCAAGATGCCGGTTTTTCTTCTTTCCGTCATCAAGGGCAATCAACAGCCGCCGCGCGACCGGATATAGAGGCCGACCCTCCTTTTGCCACCACCGGCAGAGCAAAGACACGATATGTGCGTCTATGGCGGCTGAACCTGAATGACCGTGTCCACCGAGGGTATCCGGCCGCTTCGTGGCCCGCCCTTGAGACCCTTTATTGTTATGCCTTTCGGTGGGCCTTTTCATCGAGACCGAAATGACCGGATGTTTTGCCCTGAGTGCCCGCTGCACTTGCAGGTTGATATGCTTAAACTGCTGATCGCGGTCAGGATAACCCCCGCTCGCTACGGTTCGTCGGTTGCCCTGGAGACTGTACCCAAGCCCCCGAAGCAACTGCGCGACCATTTCGTGGCTGATTGAGTGGCGCCGAGCCGTCAATTCCGCTGCAAGCTGGCGCGTACTCTTGCAGGTCCAGCGCAACGGCGAGTTGATGTCCCCGCGTCTCAAAGGCTCAATCCGTGCTTCCAGTCGTGTCGCCAGCGCGGGATCCTGGACAATCAACTGTGGACGTCCTGAACCGGGACGACGAACGCGACCTGCTGCCAGAGGTGGGCCGTCAAGATCGTTGAGGCCGCGTGAGATCGTCCAGCGGGACAAACCGGAGACCCGACTGACGGCAGAAACACCGCCGTAGCCGCGTTGACAGGCTTTACGCGCTGCAAACAGCCGTCGCTCTCGTTCGTTCAGGCGCGACAAAATTGCAGCAAATTTTTGTTGAAGCCTTGACCCCTTCCCCATGCGGCAGAAGAAACTCGATTTTTCAGAAGTGTCAATGTCTTTTGGGCAAAACTTGCGGCGTGCGCTGCATTTTCGTCGTTGTTCTTTATGCTTTTCAGAAAATTAAGAAACCCACTTGACACCGGCCCACCCGTATTAAAATCCCCCGTGAAATACCGAGGGAGGGCGCCCTCTGCCGTGGTGGCGGCGGGCGCATTTTCTCTCGTTTAAAACCCCGTTTTCGGAGGCATTTACCGCGATAAATTGACCTAAAACTCATTTTGAGCCGCATTTAATGCGGTTCAGGCTTGGGCGACATCTTGCGAAACATCACCCTTCGGTTCGCTGAAGGACCCCGGAAGTCGCGCTGGTACTGGACGCGCTCCCATTTGGGAGTGCCGTTCGTACTGCGTTTCCGGGAGGGAGTGATGTCCCTGCAGGGTGCGCGGGATGGCGGTACTCCTTTTTTATTTCTTCGCCCGCCTTGCCCACCTTCATCGCCGCCGTTTTGAATTTATCGCGGGAACATGCTTTTAACCCGTCAGGGAGATAAGCCAATGACTGATGCGCAGAATGCAATCAAGGTCCAGTGCGGGAACTGCAAAAAGTTCATTCGTGTCCCTGCGAACTTGGTTGGACGAAAAATCAAATGTCCGGGCTGTCAATCTCCGGTCGTAATTTCAAGCAATTCAAATCAATTGCCGCCGCAAACGTCCACAGGCTCGACGTTAATTGCTGATGACCCCGTAATTTCTCGATCTCTTCCAGATGATGGCAGCCTCAGCGATCAAGCAACCGTACCTGAAACCGGAAGCAGTAAAAGCATGCCCCCGGAAGAGCGTTATCAGACCCTCGCGATTATTGGCAGAGGTGGAATGGGATACGTCGCTAAAGTCAAAGACGTTCGTCTCAACCGCGAGGTTGCGATAAAACGCATTCTGAAAGATCGTGTCAATCGGCGCTTGATCGAACGCTTTCTCAGGGAAGCTCGCTCGCTTGCTAAATTTTCGCATCCGAACATCATTCGGGTTTACGACCTGGGTGAAGACGCCGAAGGCGCTTTTATTACGATGGAACTGGTGGATGGATGTCCCCTTTGGGATTATCTGCAAAAGAATGGCGCGCTTTCTCTGGCAATTTCTATGACGCTGGCGCGACAATTGCTGGACGCGCTCCGCGAGGCGCACAGCAAAGGCATCATTCACCGCGATATTAAACCGCAAAACATTCTGTTGACCAAACGGGGACGGCCAATTCTGATTGATTTCGGTCTCGCCCAAGTCCAGGAAGACAGTCAAATGACTGCTACCGGCGCCGTTATGGGCACCCCCGATTACATGTCGCCGGAACAGCGGATCGACAGCACTTCCGTGGATGGACGCGCAGACCTCTATTCCCTCGGCGCGACGCTGTACACGATGCTGACTGGCCAGCCGCCCAGGCTCATCCGAACGGATCGCATACCGGAGCTGGCGCGTGAATTCATCATGAAACTTCTCGAAGAAGACCCGCGCAACAGGTTTCAGAGCGCAGGCGAAGCGCTTGAAGTTGTCCGAAAAATCAAGGTGGAGCAGGAGGAAGAGTTGAAATTGGAAGCTATCGAAGCGACATCTAAATCGGCGCAAACATCCGCATCCTTGTCTTCGACCTTTTTAATCCAATGTCCTGCCTGTAACCGGGAAGTCTCCGGACGGGCCATGCAATGTCCCCATTGTGGCGAACCAATTCAGCAAATGAAAAAAACGATTTTCTGTCCGGCTTGTGGGAAAGTTGTCTCAAAAAACGCCGATGCCTGCCCGGCATGCGGTGAACCTATACAGAGCCATGCGCCTGCCCCCATAAAAAAGCAGCGTGCAGGCGGGGACCAAAAAAGCAAGGTCGCGCTTGTACTATTGGCATTTTTTTTGGGGTGTTTTGGCGTTCATAAATTTTACACGGGAAATTGGGGGTGGGGTTTGATTTATCTCGTTTTGGGGCTGCTGACCATAGAAATATTATGCTTACCCACCGGCTTGATAGCATTTATTGAATTCATCCGCTATCTGGTACTCTCGGACGAGGATATCCAAATCAGATACAGACAAGTCGGAGGCAATGCCTTTGGATTTATCTGATAAACAAGGACGCGCAATAAACTTTCAGGAGGAAAACGTAAAATGAAATCAACCGAAAAATATCCCATTGGCTCCATTTTGTCCCGTGATCTTTCCGGCGCGGCGGGGATTATTTACAACCATGTCGGCATCTATGTTGGGCGGGGGTTTGTGGTTCATTTCAATGGGGAAGGATTTGGCTGTTCTGATGCCAAAATCCGAAAGGATAAACTTGCTGCTTTCGCAGACGGCCATGAAGTTCATGTCTATGCCGCGCCAGAAAATGCCGAGCATGGCGAGGCCGTTAAACGGGAGGCGGAGGGGTATTGGCGCAATCGGGGGAACGAATTTAACGGGCGGTACAGTTTCATCTTCAAGAACTGCGAAGACTTCTGCTGCGCCTGTTTTAACGTCGGCAATTGGAAAAAAGCGCCTACATCTCAACGGGGCAAAACCATCAAGGCCGCTGTTGTTGGGGCCGCGGCGGTCCTACATGAACTGGCGGCAAAAAAACCACTAATCAAGGAGGGAATGACCATGACAACGACACGAGTATGGGAAGTTACACATGGGCCTGGTGAAATAGTATGGCAACCGCACGAATGTCCATCTCGATCAATCGGGTCGATTTTGTCCACCGCAGCAGCCCCTTGGTTATCGGTTGCCTTTAGCGCAATTTCGAGCGGAGTAAGTATCTACAACGCCTTTCAATTAGCTAAACAGGAGAAAATTTTGACTCGGATATCTCATAAACTTGGCATTATTGATAAAAAGCTTAACTGCGTACTAGGAAAACTCGACAAAATCCGTGCTCTCACAGAAGCAGCCTTCACCACAATCATAAAGATCAAAAACCTTAAATTGCTTGAGATGTTTTTCGACAACGGACGCATTCTTTTTGAAGAACGTATCCGCGAGAATTCTGTGTCACGCGAGGCGATTTTAAGCCTCATGAACGATACCGAGACAGCCTGGAGAGAGATTGTTTGCACAGCAAGACCGACGGAGGCCCCTATCCCGGATAACATGATTGTGAGAGCCTGTCCGGTTTTCTCTTTTCTTCGGACGTTAAATTTTTACCTCGTTGAAGCACATAACCAGTTTAATGATTATGATCCCACAGTCACGCGCCGCTATATCTCTATAGAAGACCCGGAACCTTGTTATCTCAACGAGACCTCTGATGCTGAAAAAGTAAAAGACCAGATTGATGCTCTTCAGTCGGTCCAAAGGATTTACAAAAAAACAACCCTAGATAAACAACCGAGGTTGAAATGGCTTAGTGCCTTTCTTTGGGAAGCCAAGATGGCCTGTTTTACACTTTCAACGTCATCTGTGCTAGAAAGCCAACCGAAGGACAAGCCTCGAAAACTGATGATCCCAATGCTTGATCCAGAAACTGAAAATGCTATAAAAAATTCGTCAAAATCTGGTAAAAGTGCAAGTGAATAGCCGGATTGATGATGAGGTTACTTGCGGAAGGAATAAGAGTTCCGGCTGACTGCTGTTACGCGGGCGGCCGGACAAAGTCTGATAGCGCGGGGTGGTCAAAGGAGGGCCATCATGTCAATCTGGGACAAACTTTTCCCGTGGGCCTGTCAATCCGTTCGGCTTGCCTACGGTGAAAGGGAAACGGATGTTTCCGTGCTGCGTATTCCAGGCTACCGGCAGTGCGACCCCGCTTCATGCGGCTACGCGGCCGGCATGATGGCGCTGCGTTATTTCTATCCCCGGCGCTCCGATGAGGCATTTTGGAAAAAGTTCCCGCGCCTGGAGCATGAAGACCCCGACAAGCGGCTCACGCCCCAGGGAACCCTTGTCCGGGCGCTGCGTAACAGTGGCGTCGGCGTTACGGTCAGCAATCGCCTGACCTTTGACAAGATCATGAAATACATCGAAAAGGGGTTTCCGATCATCACGACGATTTACAATGGAAACCATTGGGTCGTGATCTATGGATATGGCCTGACCCCCAGGCGACTGTATATTGCGGGAAACGGCGCGATGGCAACCTTCCCGGTCCTGGGCAAAATCTTCTGCGATACGATTGTGCCAACATGGGGCGAGTTTTATCAGACCTGGAAAGGCCGGTATTCAAGGGGTCAGGGGCTAGTCTGTCGGCGGCTGAAATGAGGTGATGCCTCCAGGGGCGGTTTATACAGGCCAAAGGAACGCCATGATCACGCTCGAACAGATTGAGGCGGAACTTGGCCCGACCGACCGGTATTTCGAGAAAATCAAGCAGGCCATTCTCGCGGAACGGCTTGGCGACCGCGCGCAGTGGGCGCGAGAGATAGAGACAATTTTGCTGTGCGATTTTCAGGATGTGCTGGTGGTTACAGTCAATCAGGCATGTGAGGCCCCTGTTGAAAAAGGCTGGGGCCAGACAATTGACGCTCAACTCCTTCATTATTGGAGAGGTTTTTTCAAGGGTTTTATGAGGACAA